>CAXMLT010000296.1:0-2702 GCA_964194245.1 uncultured Hyphomicrobium sp. | reverse complement strand
GTGACCTCGAGGCCAACTTCCTGCTCGCGCACGGCGGGCTTTGTCCAAACCTTCATGTGCTTTCCTCCTATTGGACCGGAGCGAACACCGCCCGGCCTGTGCGTGTTATATGGGACGTGCGTCAATAAGCGCCAATAGCATTTTCTTGGCTTCTACATAAGCGCAGCTGATCGGCCTCATCAAGAAAACGTCAGGCGTCGGGGCCTAATGCGCGGCCTCCCAGTTGTCGGCGGCCTTGGCGTCCACGTGGATCGGCACCTTGAGCGAAACCGCCGGCAGCGCCGCGCCCTCCATCACTTTCGTCACCGTCTTCAAGGTCTTGGCGACCTCCGCCTCGGCGACCTCGAACACGAGCTCGTCGTGCACCTGTAAGAGCATGCGCGCCGACTTCAGGCCCGCCGCGGCGAGTGCATTCGGCATGCGGATCATGGCCCGCCTGATGATGTCGGCCGCGGAGCCTTGTATCGGCGCATTGATCGCCGCGCGCTCGAAGTTTCCGCGCGCGCCCGGGTTCTTGGTGTTGATCTCCGGGTAGTGGATGCGCCGTCCGAAGATCGTTTCGACGAAGCCGCGTTCGTGCGCCCGCTTCTTCGTCCTTTCCATGTAGTCGCGGATGCCGGGGAACCGCTCGAAGTATGTCTTGATGTAGGCCCCAGCCTCGTCCTTGCCTATGCCGAGCTGGTTTGCCAGCCCGAATGCCGAGATGCCGTAGATGATACCGAAGTTGATCGCCTTGGCGCGCCGGCGCACCTCTGCCGGCATGCCCTCGACCGGCACGTCGAACATCTCGGATGCAGTCATGGCGTGAATGTCGAGGCCTTCCTCGAACGCCTGCCGCAGCTGCGGGATATCCGCGATGTGGGCGAGCACGCGCAGCTCGATCTGGCTGTAGTCGGCGGAGACGAGCTTCTTGCCCTTCTCGGCGACGAAGGAGGTGCGGATCTCGCGGCCTTCTTTGGTGCGGATGGGGATGTTCTGCAGGTTCGGCTCGGAGGATGCGAGCCGTCCCGTCGTGGTGGCGCCGAGCGCGTAGGAGGTGTGGATGCGGCCCGTATTGGGGTCGACGTAGCCGGGGAGCGCATCCGTGTAGGTCGAGCGCAGCTTCGTCAGCTGGCGCCACTCGAGCATCGTGTTGATGAGGCGGCGCGCGTCCTCGGGCAGCTCCTCGTTCGCCGCGAGATCGTCGAGCAGACCTGCCCGCGTCTCCCACTGCCCGGTCTTGGTGCGCTTGCCGCCGGGAAGCTGCAGGCGGTCGAACAGCAATTCGCCGAGCTGGCGCGGCGAGCCGAGGTTGAACTTGTGGCCAACAAGGCGGTTCACCTCCTCCTCCAACCGCGCGACCCCTTGCGCAAATGTGCTGGACAGCCGCGACAGGATTGCGGCGTCGACCTTGATGCCGGCGCGCTCCATGTCGGCGATGACCGGAAGCAGCGGCCGCTCCTGCGTCTCGTAAACGGTGACGAGGTGTTCCGTCACGAGCCGCGCCTTCAGCAGCATCCACAGCCGCAGCGTCACGTCGGCGTCCTCGGCCGCGTACTCGGTCGCCTTGTCGAGCGGGAGTTGCGCGAACGTGCGCTCGGCCTTCTTGCCGGGTGCGTGCGCCATCACCTGGTCGAACGAGATGCAGGCATGACCGAGGTGGCGCATGGCGAGGTCATCCATGCCGTGGCTGCCCTTGCCGACGTCGAGCGCGTACGACATCAGCATGGTGTCGTCGAAGGAGGCGATGCGGATGCCGTGCTGGGCCAGCACATTGAAATCGTATTTCAGGTTCTGCCCGATCTTCAGGATCGAGGGGTCCTCGAGCAGCGGCTTCAGAAGCTCGAGCGCCTCGCGCAGCGGAACCTGGGGCAGCACGTCGCCGCCGAAGTCGAGCTCGGTCGCGGCGCGACGATGGGAGAGCGGCACGTAGGCGGCCTTGCCCGGCGCGACCGCCAGCGAGAAGCCGACGAGCTCGGCCTGCATCGGGTCGATCGACGTCGTCTCGGTGTCGAAGGCGACGCGGCCGGCGGCGCGAGCGTCTGCGATCCAAGCCGCGAGGCGGTCGGCCGTCGTCACCGTCTCGTATTTGGAACGGTCGAAGGGAGCCTTGGCGGCAGCGGCGGCGTGGATCGCCGCGGCGCCTGGGGTTTCAGCCCCCGTCACCGCAGGCGCGCCCTCTGGCGCAGCCGCCGACTTCCCCTTGCGCGGAACGGTGGCGCCGACAGAGGTCTCGACCGGAGCCGGCGGCTCGGCGCCGAGGCCCTCCGCGATGCGCCGCGTAAGCGTGTTGAACTCCATCAGGCGCAGGAAGCCCAGAAGCGCCGCCGGATCGGGATCGACGACCACGAGATGCTCGAGCGGAACCCCGATGTCGACGTCCTGCTTGAGGCGGACCAGCTCGCGCGATACGCGAGCCTGGTCGGCGAACTCGATGAGCTTCTCGCGGCGCTTGGGCTGCTTGATCTCGGAGGCGCGCGCCAGCAGCGTGTCGAGGTCGCCGTACTCGTTGATGAGCTCGGCCGCAGTCTTGACGCCGATGCCAGGGACGCCCGGCACGTTGTCGGTCGAATCGCCGGCAAGCGACTGCACGTCGACAACCTTGTCGGGGGGCACGCCGAACTTCTCCATCACCTCCTCGCGCCCGAGCTTCTTGCCCTTCATGGCGTCGAACATGACGACGCCGGGCCGCACGAGCTGCATCAGGTCCTTGTCGGAGGAGA
>CAXMLT010000295.1:0-3637 GCA_964194245.1 uncultured Hyphomicrobium sp. | reverse complement strand
GCCCTACCCTATACGCGAGCGGGTTTCTGCGGTTGAGGGACACTGCAAAATGCGGACCGGCGTGATCATCGCGAGATTGGCCGGCCTCGGTGCTGTCTTCGTCGTTGCCACCTACATGGCGCGCAAGCACGATCCGTTTGCTGATGTCGGTGAGGTTGCGGCCTACCTGATGACGTTGATCGCGATCTTTGCTGGCGTTTGTCTCGCGCTGGTTCTATCGACGCGGTCTTCCTCAGACGGGCGCCACAAGGGATAGCAAGCCCGCATGCTGCGGGCCGTGCGACAGGTCCAACCTCTCTTTCGATGGCGACCAGGCGCTGCCGACGGACGCAGGTGACGCGAGATTTGCTCGCGGCGAGAGATCGCTTGGCGCAAAGACAGTTCAAAGTCGTCGAGGAGTTCTCTCGCGCGTTTCGTATTCCGCGCCTAAAGATCATCCGCGTGATGCGCTCGTTCTCAGTATGGATTCTAACCCGCAGGCCGTCGGTCTCTTGATCGAGCTGTAGCAGTACGTTCGCGGCGAGACATCGCTCGGCCAGTTTCCTAGAGTGCAGTGACGATCGAGGAGCGCAAATGGACGCCGCCACGCTCTACACCATCGTCACGCTTGCGACAGGGCAGCATCGCACGCGCACGCAAGAGTTCCCGACGCTCGCCCACTGCGACGCCGCCGCAAAAGCGCTTCGGCTGCAAGAGCCACTCAATTCCAAAACTGAGATCTACTGTGTGGGGCAGGGAAACGCGCGGGTGCGCCACCGCTGATCTAGAGTTACGGGTCGTCAAGATGGCGAACTGCCGAACAGTTCTACGGTGCTCAGCCAGTACGTGCCGGGCGGAGCGCTCAGTCGCATGAAGGCGATCCCGAGCCCAAGGCATAAAAGGCTGCCGGAGCGATCCGAGCAGCTGACTCACTTCGGCCGCGCGGATGACTCAAATCGGACACCGACTCATCAAACCCTGCGATGGGGTGCACGTCCGCATCGAGGAGGAGCGGCCCCGCTTGGGGGCTCGGGCGGCGTCACCACTCTCGCCGGCCGGGCCTTCGGCATGGATCTAATTCGCTCGGCCCGCCCGGCCGCCTATATCCTCGCGCCGCTTCATTTAGCTTTGCGGGTCGCCACGAGGTACTTCTCAACGTCAGCCTTGGTGGCCTCGCTGTTATCGACAAGCGCTTTCAGGCATCCTTGGGAAAGCTGCATCATGTGTCCTCGAAAGCAGGAGCGCAGCTCCTCGCTCGGTATGGCCATGCCGAAGCAGTAGGTGAGATACTCGCTCTGGCATGCGTTCTCGACGGCCTTATTGATGACTGCGGACGCTTGTGCGGGCAGTAGCGCAATCGCGAAGGCGGCGACCAATCCCCTGAGCATTGGAATCTCCCTCGATCTGAACAACCCCGGAAACGTTTTTACAGCACGTTAGTTCCTTAAGGAAAGACGCTGTTTCCGGACCGCGAAGGCAACTACTGCCGCGATAGGCGAGCCAGATCAGGAGCCCGAGTAGCGACAAGAATGCCGAGACGTCCCAAGTGTCAGACCTGTTCCAACAAAGCGTCGATATCGAGGGTGGAGCGACTCCCGAGGTCCATCGCGTGCGTCTCCAGAAAGACTTGCGCCGACCTTCGCCCCTCAGCGTGCAGGAGAGTGAAGAACTCCCATTCAGCATTGAGCTTCGAGGAGGCGCCAAGTTCGGTCAACATCTCGCTTCCGATGCGGTGGATGCGCATCCCTGCCCATTGTGCGCCTTCGATGTTGCCCGGATCGGCGACTTGCCGAAGGAGCGCCATCATGCGTAGCTCCTTCAGGAGAACGGCATTGAAGGACACCTCGTTCAGCCGGTTGAGAATCTCGGCGGCCGAGCGCGTTGGTTCCTTGCGTTCGATCGGGTTAATCGTAACGAGAATGGTGTCTTGCGATTTGCACTCTTGAATGAGGGGTGTGAGCGTGGGATTGCCGGCATAGCCACCGTCCCAGTAGGGCTCGCCGTCGATCTCTATGGCCTGGAACATGGTGGGCAGACAGGCCGAGGCGAGCAGAACGTCCGGGGTAATGGCGCCGTTCTTGAACACGTGACCGCGGCCAGTCCGCACATTGGTGGCCGTGATGAAGAGCTTAATGGACGATTGTTCCAACCGCTCGAAATCGACAAGATCGGCCAGAATCTCGCGCAATGGATTCCTTCCCATCGGGTTCAATTGATAGGGCGAGAACAGTCGCGACATGAGATCCATGGCCACGTAAATCGGCGAGGAATCCAGCGTCCAGCGGCCGAGAATCACATCGAGCGGGCCTCGCTTGAAAGGGCTGAAGCGAGCAGCATCAGAGACGCGGCGCCAGAATTTCTCAAGGGCCTCCCGAGCGCCCGAGGGGCCGCCTTCGGCATAGCCGTCGGCGAGCACCGCGGCGTTCATCGCGGCGGCTGACGTGCCGGAAATGCCGTCGATTTCAAGCCATGGCTCTTCGAGCAACCGATCGAGAACGCCCCAGGTGAACGCCCCATGCGAGCCTCCGCCCTGGAGCGCAAGATCGACAAGCACGGGAGCGCGTGTGATGGCGGCTTTAGCCGGTTCCATGGTCGTCAAACCTCGCGGAAATACGCGGCGTCCAGCTTCCATCAGTGAGGGCCACATTCGGCTGACAGGCGCGCATTGAGCAATCGCAGCCTTTCGGGGCGCCGTCACCTGTATTTAAGGGGCAGATCATTGACCGTAAGGGGCGGCGCGCCGGCTGCTGGAAGCATCAAAATTAATTTGTCTTATGAACGTCCGGTCTATTTGAAAAGAACACAAGGGATTAATCGCATTGCTAGGTACGCGAGCAGGTTCTAAGTTTCCTGACGGGGGACGCCTAGGCTTTTCGCTAAGGAGCCCCAACCAATGAAACGTATCACAATGACTGCTGCTGCCTTGGTCTTGTTCGGAGCAATGCTCACTCCCGCGATTGCTGAGGACCGTCCCGTCACCAAGGCGCCGCCTAAAACAATGGGCGATGAAGGCAAACTGCCGGCAACAGATACGGTGACCGGCAAGGTTCCCGATATGGGGTCGACCACCACTGAGCCGAATACGGCCACGCCGCCCCGCCCTGATGCCACGGCGCCCAAGACGATGGGGGACGAGGGCAAGCTTCCGGCCACGAAGTCTATGGGCGAACAAGTTCCGGCAATGAAGCCGTAGCTCAAAATATCTTGGACCGTTTGGCGAGCGCCTAACGGCGTCCGCGTTGTCGCATAAACACGTGGGAGGATCGTGATGCCGTTCGAAGGAGGGTTTACGTTTGCCAACTTTCTGGCCGACGTTTTCACCGTGTTTGTGTTCGTCGTTTGGTTTTGGCTGCTGATCATTGTCTTTGGCGACTTGTTCCGGCGTCATGACATTTCCGGCTGGGGCAAGGCGCTTTGGGTGGTCGGCCTGATCCTGTTCCCCTACATTGGCGTGCTCGCCTACATGATCACTCAGGCAGGTGGTATGGCGGAGCGAGCCGCCCAGCAAGGACAGCAGGCACGAGAGGAGCTGCGGCGCGTCGTTGGCTTCAGCGCCGCGGACGAGATCGGCAAGCTGGACCAGCTCAAAAAATCAGGATCGATCACCGACCAGGAATATTCGCGTCTTCGAGCTAGGCTGGTTTAACAGGTCTCGCAT
>CAXMLT010000294.1:0-1732 GCA_964194245.1 uncultured Hyphomicrobium sp. | reverse complement strand
CATTAAGGAAGATAAGCGTGTGCCGGGCCAAGTCAAAGCCCCGCAGAAGCCCGGCAGCGAGCGATTGCCACTTTGAGCGCGACAGCCAACAGGAATCGGCCGCCGGCAGGCGGTTACGGTGTGGGCCTCCCTCCCGGCGCGCGTGAGCCGGGGCCTTATGCCGCGAGCGCGATTGCGAGCCGCGGGCGCCTGCATGTCGAATCGGAGTGCAGCACCCGCAGCCCCTTTCAGCGCGATCGCGACCGCATCCTCCATGCCACGGCCTTCCGCCGGCTGACGCACAAGACGCAAGTGTTCGTCTTCCACGAGGGCGACCACTATCGGACGCGGCTCACGCACTCGCTCGAGGTGGCGCAGATCGCGCGCACGGTGGCGCGGCAGCTCCGCCTCGACGAGGACCTCGCCGAGGCGATCGCATTGGCGCATGACCTCGGCCATCCGCCGTTCGGCCATGCCGGCGAGCGCGCGCTCGACCAGGTGATGCAGGCGTTCGGCGGCTTCGACCACAACGCCCAGAGCCTGCGTGTCGTCACAGTGCTGGAGCGCAAGTACGCAGGCTTCGACGGCCTCAATCTCACATGGGAGACGCTGGAAGGTCTCGCCAAGCACAACGGCCCGGAGGCCGAGGACTCCACGAGCGCGGTCGCCAAGATCTCGCGCAGGTTCGAGTCCTGGCACAGCCTCGAGCTTGCGACCTACCCGTCCGCGGAGGCGCAGGTCGCCGCGCTGTCGGACGACATCGCCTACGTGTCGCACGACATTGACGACGGGCTACGCGCGGGGCTCATTGCGCTTTCCGATCTTGAGGCCCATCCGCTCGTCGGACCGGCGGTGGCGGAGGCTCGACAGGGCCGCGCCGTGGATGACGACGAGGGGCGGCGCGTGCACGAGATCACCCGGCGCATGATCACGGTGATGATCGCCGATCTCGTGGGCGAGACGCGCCGCCGGCTCGGCGCGCTCGAACCTCGCTCGCCAGACGACATCCGCGCCAGCGGCAGTCCGACGGCAGCGTTCTCGGACGCCATGGCGTCCGACATCGCCCGGCTCAAGGGCTTTCTCCTGCAGCGCGTCTACCGGCACGAGCGCGTGATGGGGATCATGCGCGATGCCGAAGCCATCGTGCGCGACCTATTCGCCCGCTTTCTGGACGAGCCGGCAGCAATGCCGCCGACGTGGCGGGCCGCTGCGCGGGATTTGCGCGAACGTAGGCTCGCCCGCCTCATTGCCGACTTTGTCGCTGGCATGACCGACCGCTACGCGCTTGGCGAGCACCGCCGCCTGTTTGACGCCACTCCCAATTTGCGTTAGGCGGGCCGCGACCTAACAATGGCAATCGTCCAGGATTTGGAAGCCCGATGAACGTGTACGCGCACGTTGAGGAGCGCGTTGCGGCGGCGCTCGAAGCTTTGAAGAGCGAAGGCGCGCTTCCCGCCGACCTGGCCATCGCCAAGGTCGAGGTCGAGACCCCGCGCGATCCCACCCACGGCGACCTGTCGAGCAACGCCGCGCTGGTGCTGGCGAAGCCCGCGCGTATGAAGCCGCGCGACATCGCCGAGAAGCTGAAAGCAAAGCTCGATAGCGATCCCGACATAGCAGCAGTGACGATCGCGGGCCCCGGCTTTCTCAACCTCACGATGAAGCCGGAGTTCTGGCAGCGGCTCCCCGGGACCCACCTCCGCCACGGGGGGGGGGGATGGCGCCGCGACTCTGAGGCGGGGCGGCGCGGGCG
>CAXMLT010000293.1:0-8537 GCA_964194245.1 uncultured Hyphomicrobium sp. | reverse complement strand
TCTCCTTGCGGTAGCGGGCGATGAACGGGACCATCGAGCCCTCACCCAGCAGCTCCACGGCCGCCGCCACCTGGCCCGGGGCAACGCCGAGCTCCTCCGCGATGCGCTGGTTGATCTTGTCCATGCTGCGCTCCTATGCCAGCCGCTTTTTATCGTGTCGATGGCGCCGCGTCATACTCCCTCCCGTGCGCCGGGCAATGGGCCAAATCGAGGGCATAAATCTGCATTTGGCCTCCAAAGATCGACGAGGCTTGCGAAGGGTGCTAATGGCCGCCCCTTCCCAACAGAGCACGCGTGCATGGACCCCAAGACCCTGGCCCCCGAAGCGATAGTGCCTACCGAGCAACCGAACGGCGGCGCTGGCATAGCCGACGACGAGCTGGTCCGCCAGATCCGGCGCCGGCGCACGTTCGCCATCATCTCGCATCCTGACGCCGGCAAGACGACGCTGACCGAGAAGCTCCTGCTGTTCGGCGGCGCCATTCAGCTCGCCGGGCAGGTCAAGGCAAAAAAAGACAAGCGCAGCACGCGCTCCGACTGGATGGCCATCGAGCGCGCGCGCGGAATTTCGGTTGCCACCTCGGTGATGACGTTCGAGTACGAGGACGCCGTCCTGAACCTGCTCGACACGCCTGGTCACGAGGATTTCTCCGACCATACGTATCGCACGCTGACAGCCGTCGACTCCGCAATCATGGTCATCGACGCGGCCAAGGGCATCGAGGCGCGCACCCGCAAGCTGTTCGAGGTCTGCCGGCTCCGCGACATCCCCATCATTACGTTCATCAACAAGATGGACCGCGAGAGCCGCGAGCCGCTGGAGCTGCTCGACGAGATCGAAAAGGTGCTCGCGCTCGACACCGCGCCTATGGTCTGGCCGATCGGCAAGGGCAAGGAGTTCCGCGGGACCTACGATTTCCTTCATCCGCGTGTTCGTCGCCTCGAGGGGAACCCCGACGGTCTGCCCGTGTCGGGCCCGGACGATCCGGTCTTCGAACAGCTCATCGAGGCGGACAAGTTGCAGCACTGGCGCGACGAGCTCCACCTCGTGCACGACGCCTGCGGGCGCTTCGATATGAAGGCCTTTCGCGAAGGAACGCTGTCGCCCGTTTACTTCGGCAGCGCGCTCAAGAATTTCGGCGTGCGCGATCTCCTCGATGCGCTGGTGTCTTTTGCGCCCCCGCCGTTGAATCGCAAGGCCGTGACGCGGACGGTGGTGGCCACCGAGCCGGAGATGACCGGGATCGTCTTCAAGATCCAGGCGAACATGGACCCCAACCATCGCGATCGCATTGCGTTCATGCGCGTTTGCTCAGGCCGCCTGACGCGTGGCATGAAGGCAAAGCACGTGCGCACTGGAAAGGTGATGGCGCTGCAGACCCCGCAGTTCTTCTTCGCGCAGGACCGGTCGCTCGTAGAGGAGGCTTACGCCGGCGACGTCGTCGGCATCCCCAACCGCGGCACGCTGCGGATCGGCGACGCGCTGACCGACGGTGAGGACATCCGGTTTCTCGGCATCCCGAGCTTCGCGCCCGAAATCCTGCGCCGCATACGGCTCGAGGATGCGATCCGGGCCAAGAAACTGAAAGAGGCGCTTGCGGAGATGGCCGAAGAGGGCGTCGTCCAGCTCTTCAGTCCGCTCGACGGCTCGCAGCCCATTGTGGGCGTCATCGGCGCCCTGCAGCTCGACGTGCTCAGCGAGCGCCTCACGCACGAGTACGGACTGCAGATCGGGTTTGATGCCGCGCCCTGCGAGATCCTCCGCTGGATCACGTCCGAATCGCCCGGCGCCTTGACGCGCTTCGTCGAGAAATACAGGTCCTCCATCGCCACCGATTCAGAGGGAGACTACGTGTATCTCGCCGCGTCGGTCTTCAGCTTGTCCTATACCCAGGAGCAAAATCCCGAGATCGCGTTCGTCGATATCAAGGCGATCGCCTAGGGCCGCAGAACCGCCCGCCGGAGCCCGCAGCGAAGCTGCCGTATTCGCCTTGGCGCAGAGCGAATCAAAACGCAGCTGGCGCTCTACGAAGACCGCGGTGTCGGGCCAGTTGCCAATGCTCCCCGGACGCGAGAGCGAACGACCGTAGCGAATCGCCAGATTTGCGGTGGAAACCGCGTTGGCGAATCACCGCCACCGTGTGCAAATGCGGCATCGTCCATCAGGCTCGATGAAACGCATGAAAGGCCTGCCACGCCGTTTGATACTGCCCTTCGTTGCAGGTGGGCTCCTCGCTCTTGCGCTATGCACCAGCTCCGAAAGCTTCGGGGAGCCAGGCGTTCTATCTGGCTCGGGAGCTGTGAGGTCGCTCGATGCCGGCATCAACTCCTACCAGGAGGGCGCAATCGAAGCCGCGGTCGAAACGCTGAGCGATGCGCTGTTTCAGGGCGAGCTCTCGCAACAACAATTCGCCGAAGCGTTCTATTACCGCGGCCTCGCGTACCGCGAGCTTGGCAAGCCGGGTCAGGCGATCACGGATTTGACCAAGGCGATGTTGTTCAAGAACGGGTTGTCGAAGGCTCACCTCAAAGTAGCCCTGAGAAACCGTACCGGCGCCTACCGCGAGGCCGGGCTCGCCGCCGGAGAGACGGTGGTCGCACCTGATCCCAGCGACGGCTCGCGCATCCCGGTCCCCTTCTCTGCCGGTCGGGCTCCGGGTACCGTTGCGGTCGCCGAGGATCAGCTGCGCCAGCCTGATCCGTCGCCAACGAATTCGATCGGCTCGGTACCACCACCAGTCCCGCCTGAGACGAAGGGCGACTTCGTCTCGTCGGTGCAGAAGTTGATTCCCGACTGGCCATAGCCACGCCTTCCGAATGACGTTGGTGGCGGCAAGTCCTGTACCCGGGAGCGTCATCCATGGCCGTCACCATCTACCACAACCCCTCATGCGGAACCTCGCGCAACACGCTTGCCATGATCCGGCAGAGCGGCGCGGAGCCGCGCGTCATCGAATACCTGAAGACGCCGCCCTCGCGGCAGGAGCTTGCAAAGCTCATTCGCGCGATGGGGATCGGGCCCCGCGCCCTGCTGCGCGAGAAGGGCACGCCGTACAAGGAGCTCGGCCTCGACGAGGACAAGTGGAGCGACGACGAGCTCATCGACTTCATGATCGCGCATCCGATCCTCATCAACCGGCCGATCGTCGCTACCGAGCGTGGCACGAGGCTGTGTCGCCCGTCGGAAATCGTGCTCGAGATCCTGCCCAAGCCCGACATCGGCGCATTCAGGAAAGAGGATGGCGAGGTCGTCGCCCCAAAAGCCGGCGCACGCAAAAAGTAAGGTTCGTGTAAGCCGGCTCGCCGCTTTATCACCGTGGCGACGGATCACCTTTACGCGCACCGTTAGCTGCACAACAAGCAGGGGTGACGCGTGCAGGATTATCGCGACGGCGAGGCGGACGGGTTCGGAGCGGCCTCCTGGTTCTGCCTGGGACTCGTGGTGATCGCGCTCGTGGCCTCGATCGTGGGCCTCATGGGCATCGGCTAGGTCAGCGCGGCTCGAGCAGGGCGTAGCCGGCAAATTTGCGGAAGGATTCGCGCCGCTCGGGCCGCAGGAACACCTGACGAATGCTCATGATGGATTTGGCGAGCAGTGACAGCGGTAGGCGCCGGCCTAGGCGCTCGGTTTCCTCGGCCAAATAACGGATCTCTTTGCAGAGCCAGCCGTGATTCTCGAAGAAACCCGTCCAGTCGTCGGGCTCGAACTTGAAGGGCGCGTTCTGCATCCTTTTGGCCATTTGCCGCCGGCGATACTTGACCACTTGTGGGGAGATATAATCGACCACCCACCAGCGGACGTGATCGAGCGAGTGCAGATCGTCTGCGAGCGAGCCGACGTCCTCGACGCTGAGATAAGGGATCACGCCCTCGGTGAGCACGAGCATCTTCCTGGCGCGTGCATTGACGCCGGCCAGCATCTGGCGCCGCGTGGATGCATCCGCGAGGTCGAGCTTCACGCGGGCCAGCTCGCAGTGCGGTGTCTCGCCGGCGAGCCGACTCTCCTTGAAGGCAATCATGTCCGGGTAGTCCGCCTCGATCCAAGTGAGCGAGGCGGGAAGCTGCATACGATAGGGTCGCGTGTCGAGCCCGGCGCCGAGGTTGAGGATCGTATCCGCCCCTTGGGCGATCGCCTCGCGGATGAAGTCGTCGATGATACAGGTGCGGATGACGACGGCCCACGTCGTCATGGCCGGCTGCGGCATCGCCTCCGCGATCAGGCGACCATGGTCGCCCGCAAGCACCCCTGCAAGCGGATCACGGAACAGTGCATCCGCCCGTTCGCCCTCGATAGCGCGGTGATGCGCCACCCAGAATGCGGTGTCGGAGACGTTTTCGATGAGGGGAGCAGACATGGGGCGCCGAATGCCGTTTGTTCGTGATTACAATTAGCGGAGCAAGGCGACGGAAATACCCGCCGCTCCCTCCGCGCCAGATCAGCGCGCTCGCGAGGCGTCAGCGCTTGGCGTAGTGGCGGCGCTTGACGTAGTGCGCGCGGTGATGCGAGCCGCCGTGCGAGGCCTCGGCCTTCGGCGGCTCGGTCTGCGCGATCACCTCGACGTGCGACTTTGGCACCAGATGCACCACCTTGAAGCCGTGCGACTTGAGCTCCTTCAGCACCGTCGGCAGCGCCTTTACGGTCTGCTCGTGGATGTCGTGGAAGAGGATGATGCCGCGGTCGACCTTGGTGAGACCCTTGAGCACGTTGTCCACGATCTTGTCCGGCGCCTTGGTCCGCCAATCGAACGAATCGACGTCGGTCGAGAACACCGCGATGTTGCGGGAAGCGAGATACGCGCGCACCTGCTTGGGGTCGCTCAGGTAGGGAAAGCGGAAGAAGGGCGCCACACCGTTGGGAAGGATGGCGTTCTCGGCGGTGATGGTGCTCTCGATCTGTGCCTTTGCGCGTTCCAGCGAGAGCGAGCCGAGGTTGGGATGCGACCAGGTGTGCGTGCCGATGGTATGGCCCTCGGCCTGCACCTGCTTGGCGACGTCCGGGAACTGCTTCGCCATCTCGCCGACGTTGAAGAACGTCGCCTTCGTGCACTGCGCGGCGAGCGCCGCCAGGATTTCCTTGGTGTAGGTCGGGTGCGGCCCGTCGTCGAAGGTCAGGACCACCTCGCCCTTCTGCAGCAGCGTCGTAGGCGGGTACTGGTCCCCAAATAGGGCTCCACCCGCGGTGTCGACCTCGGCCACGCGGGAGACGCCGAGCGCGTCCTCACAACTTGCGGGCTTCTCCTCGGACTTGGCCGGGGCGGTCGCAGGGGGTGTGGCCGGGGCCGCGGCCACAGGCGCAGCTGGGGGCGCAGTCTGAGCGGGGTCCTCGGCGCGCGCGGCCGCGGTCGACAGCACGGCCATCACGGCAAGCGGCAACAGCTTGTTCACGCGCGATCCTCCCCAGTCCCTGCCAAGGTTTTTCGCCTGATTTCCGGGCTGCGGGCAAGCAGCAAGCTTGGCCCGGCTGGCTTAACGTGCGGTTGAAGTGAGGTTGGGGCAAACGCTGCGGTCCGACGGCAACATTCGCAGCGCTTATGCGCTGACCCGTTGTGCTCAGCTGCTGTTTATCGACTCGGCGACCTCGATGATGTCGAGGCGCTCGGACTTCGCGAAGCGGATCATCTCTGCGGTCCCTTTGCCGCCCGGAAAGGCCACGAGCAAATGCTGGTGCCCCTCGGAGATTATCTTTTGGTTGCGCCTTTGCACCGCGAGCTTTCCGTCCTTTGCCCAATTCGCTGGAAAGCCGATGGCGCGCAGGCCGTTTCGATCTGCCCACGCAACCGACAGGAGATCCGCGCCGCTGGCGGCTCCGTGCAGGATGACCTCGATCCCTCGCTCGCGATGCAGTGCACTGAGCACTTCGAAGATTCGGTTGCGATTGGCGTACATTCGGCCGCCGCAAACCAAAACGCGCAAAGACATTCCGTATTGTCCCAAATTCCGGATTGCTGGCTTTCGGAATTAGGCGACGAATACTAGTCGATAGACCGGTAATTGTCGTTGCTCGTCGATGCCGCAACGGGTGCGAGGCGCATTAACCCTTCACGGCAGGATTGCCGCAAAGCGAAAGGCGCGGCCGATAGGCACGCGGCGAGGTTGTCAGGCGGCGCGCCCGGGCTCGGCAGCGCAATTCACCTCGATCAGCACCTGCGCGCCGTCCTCGCTTGCTGCCACGACGCGCCAATCCTCGACGTGGAACAGCGATGTGAATTCGCGCCAGGCGCGAAATTCGTGGTTCACCGAGTAGAACTCGTCGAAGAGGACGAGATAGCGGTAGCGCAGCGGCCCCAGCAGCGTGTCGAGCACGGGGCGGGTCGAGATGTAGATGTCCGCATCCATGTGTACGAGGCGCAGATCGCGCGGCCAGTCGTCCTTCAGGTAGCGGGTAAGCGCTTCGCTGAAGAGCCCTTCCTCGATGCGCACGTTCGGCTGCGGGGGAGGGGGAAACTTGCCCGGAACTCCGCGAGCACCTGCTCTTTTAGCGCGGGATCGTCGGACCAGAGCTCGGCCGGCATCCCGTAACCCTTGATCGAGCTGGCAGGCAGCCCGTCCCACGCTTCCGGAATGCCCTCGAAACAGTCGAAGCCGACGAACTTCATCGTCGCCGGCAGCCGGCTCGCAAAATAGTGGAGCGAGCCGCCATTGTTGGTGCCGAACTCGAGCATGGTGCCCGCCGGGCCGGCCGCGTCGATCCACTGGATCGCGACGTTCCAGATCGAGTGCTTGGGGGGCGCCTTGCTGAAGGTCGGGACGATGATGGTGCGCGGATCGGCATGAACGCGGTCGCGCCAGAAGGTCTGGAAGCGTAGCGTGTTGACGCCCTTCTGCAGGTTCGCCGCGACGTTCTCGAGGCGATCCAGCAGCCCGGCTGGAAGGCCGCTCAAATTCGCCAGAAGCCGCCGCACGCGCCCGGGGTGACGGGGCCGTGGCCGACGTTGCGCGGTGCGTATGGGAAGCGACTTGATCGGCGTGGCCACGTGCAGGAATTCTCCCTCGCAATCCACGCGGCTTATAGCTCAGGCGAGGGCCGCTGTCCCACGCCTGCGCCGAGTATCGGCTTGGATTTATCAGCGTTTCGAAGGGTGAAAGAGCCCCGTCGGCCCTTCGACCCAGAGGACCACGGCTAAGGCCGCGAGGCTCAGACCCGTGAAGCCGAGCGTCAGCGGCAGCACGGTGCCGTCGAACTGGTGACCGACAAGGCCGCCGCACACTGCACCCGCTCCGGTCGTCACGAAACCGATGACGGACGAGGCGAGGCCGGCGTTGTGGCCCTGCGGCTCCATGGCGAGCGCATTGAAGTTCGGCGCAATGAGCCCGAACAGAAAGAAAAGTCCGCCCATACCTGCAAGGAACAGCGGCAGCGTCGCCATGCCGGCGGCGGCCGCGCCGGCGAGCAGAATCGAAAGCACAGCAAAGCCCGTAAGCGCGGTATGCGACAGGCGGCGCATGCCGAGCCGCTCGACCAGGGTGGCGTTGGTGACGGAAGCGATCGCCATCAGCGACGCAACCGCTCCAAACGCCAGGGGAAAGCCCTTGCCGAGATGAAAGACATCGACAAACACCTGCTGCGCGCTGCTGATGTAGCTCATGAGGCATCCGAACAGGAAGCCGGCTGCGAGCGCATAGCCAATCGTCTGCGGCGTCTGCAGGGCGAGCTTCAAGGCCGCGCCGAGGCCGAGCGGCTCGCTGTCGGCACCTTCGCTGTGCGTCTCGGGCAAGCGCAACGCCGTCCACGCCGCGGTCACGAGGCCGACGACCAACAAGGCATCAAAGCTCCAGCGCCAGGTGCCGACCGCAAGCAAGCCCTGGCCGATCGAGGGCGCAAGAACCGGAATGATGATGAACACGGTCATGGCGAACGACATGACGCGGGCCATCTGTCGCCCGACATAGAGATCGCGCACGATCGCGATGGCGATGACGCGCGGAGCGGCGGCGCCGAGACCCTGCAGCGTGCGGGCGGCGAGCAGGACAGGAAAGGTCGAGGCAAGCGAAGCGGCGAGCGAGCCCAAGACGAACAGCGCGAGCCCCGACATGAGCACGGGCTTGCGGCCATATTTGTCGGAGAGGCGCCCATAGCCGAGCTGTCCAAGCGCAAAGCCGATCACATAGCTGATGATGACGATCTGGCGGTCGTTGGGATCGGCGACGCCCATCGCCTCGCCGATCGCGGGCAACGCCGGCAGCATGAGGTCGATCGACATGGCGGTCAGCGCCATCATCAGCGCGATGAGCATGATGAACTCGACCGGCGACAGGGAGAGGCGCGGCGCGGGCACGGCAACGGCGGCGGCCGAGGAGTAGGACGGTTCGGATGGGGTCATGACCCTGCAAATGGGGCCGGTCGCGAGCGGGCGCAATAGCGATTTTGGCCGCACTCGAAAGCCACGCCCGGCTTGTCGCGGCAACGTCCTAGAAGGTCCATTTTCGAAGGTTAATGTGAATGCGAGCGTAAGGAGACTCCGAAGCAACACCCCAAGGGGATTAGGGCCACGCCCGCACTTCGTCCGCGCACGAATTCAACCCCTGCGCTATATAGG
>CAXMLT010000292.1:0-2056 GCA_964194245.1 uncultured Hyphomicrobium sp. | reverse complement strand
ATGATGCTGGGCTATCTGCTGGCGCGCGCCGGCGTCGACGTGACCGTGCTCGAGAAGCACGCCGACTTCCTGCGCGATTTTCGCGGCGACACAATCCATCCCTCGACGCTGCAGGTGATGCAGGAGCTGGGGTTGCTCGGCGAATTGCTGAAGCGGCCGCACAACAAGGTGTCCAAGCTCCAGGTCCAGATCGGCGAGACGTCGGTGACGATGGCCGACTTTTCCTTCCTGTCGCCGGAGCGCGGCTTCATCGCCATGATGCCGCAATGGGACTTCCTCGACCTCCTCGCCGATGCGGCGCGGCGCTATCCCAACTTCAAGCTGATCATGCAGGCCGACGTCGTGGACCTGATCGAGGAGGGCGGCCGTGTCACGGGCGTGCACGCTACGACGGCTGATGGCCCGCTCGATGTGCGCGCTCCTCTTACCGTAGGCTGCGACGGCCGCAAGTCGACGGTGCGCGACAAGGCGGGCCTCGAGGTCGAGGACATTGGCGCGCCTATCGACGTGCTGTGGATGCGCATCTCGCGCCTGCCGGGCGATCCTGGGTTCGGAGGCAGGATCGATACCGGCAGCTTCTTTGCCGTGCTCGACCGCGGCGACTATTTCCAGCTCGCCTACGTCATTCCCAAGGGCGATGCGGAACGCGTCATGCAGGCAGGATTGCCCGCCTTCCGGCAGACGGTGGCCAAGGCGCTGCCGTTCCTCGGCGGCAGGGTCGATGAGCTGAAAACGTGGGACGACGTCAAGCTGTTGACCGTACGCATCGACCGGCTGCGCAAATGGTACCGGCCCGGTCTGTTGTGTATCGGCGATGCGGCCCACGCCATGTCGCCCGTGGGCGGCGTCGGCATCAACCTCGCGATCCAGGATGCGGTCGCGACCGCGAACCTGTTGTGGAAGCCGCTGAAGGACGGCTCGCTCACCGAGGCCGATCTCGCCCGCGTGCAGAAGCGGCGCGAGTTCCCCACACGCGTGACGCAGAGCCTGCAGGTACAGGCGCAGAACCGTGTCATACAGCCCGTCTTGCGCAGCACCCAGCCGTTGGCGCCACCTTGGATCTTGCAGTTGTTCAACCGCGTGCCGCTGCTGCAGCGCATACCGGCGCTGCTGGTTGGGATCGGCGTGCGGCCTGAGCACGTGCACTCGCCAGAGGCGCAGCGCGCGCGCTGATCTCTCCACCACTTTTGGTAGCCTTTGACGACGTCCTTCAATCGGACATGGGAGTCGCGCGCGCGAATCAACTATGTTCAGTTTCGGGATAAGCGTGCTCGATCAGCATCGATCCGGGGGGAAGCGATGGTCGTGCGAGGTTGGGGCCGCGGTGCGGCCGCGCTGCTTGCGTCCGTGTGGGTGATTGCTGGCATGGCCACGGCGGCAAGACGAGCCGCTGCCGCCGACGACGCGCCCTTCACCTGGACCGGTCTCTACGTCGGCGCGCACATGGGCGGCGCCATCGACTACAGCAAATTTTCCAATCCCTACGGCACGACGCTGTTCGGCGACGAGGTGCGCAGCCCGGGCCCCTTCTTGGGAGGCCAAGTGGGCGTGAACTACCAGTCGGGGATGGCCGTTGTCGGTCTTCAGGCCGATGTCAGTGCTGCCGAGATGGGCGGCACGGCGACCTGCATGCAGCCGGGGCGTACGCTGCCGGGCGGGGATCCTGAGTTCATGGGTGCAGCCTTCGGCGCAACGTGCCAAGCGGAGCCCGATTGGTTCGGGACGGTAACCGGCCGCGCCGGCGTGGCGCTCGGACCGCAGGGGCGCCTGCTCCTTTACGGCAAGGGCGGCCTTGCCTGGGCCCATACCGACATCGACATGGCCGTCGGCAACCTCAAAGCTGGCACCTATGGCCCCGACAACGCGAGGAGCAGTGCAAGCTTTGGCCAATTGGGCTGGACCTTGGGAGGGGGCGTTGAATTGGCGCTGAGTGGGCCCTGGTCGGTGGGGCTCGAGTACGACTATCTCCATTTCGGGGGCCATGGCGTCCCGACGCCCGTGACCGGACCGTTCGACAATCCGGCCTTCCCTGGCATAGATGGCGCAACTGCGCCGG
>CAXMLT010000291.1:0-8876 GCA_964194245.1 uncultured Hyphomicrobium sp. | reverse complement strand
TTCCATCAGGAACGATCTCGCTCTAGTGGGCAGGATCGCTTTGGATTGAACCACTTTGCCTCGACCGCAACGTGAGGAGGGAGGCGCGCATGGAGCTCGTGGCGCTGGCAAAAAACCCTGTTCCGAGCGGGGCGACGACGGGCGTCTTCAAGTCTCCCCGCGGGGTGAAGCTGCGCTTCGCGCGTTGGGAGCCCACGCGGCCTCCGCGGCGCGGCACGGTCTGCGTCTTCCAGGGCCGCGGCGAGTTCATCGAGAAATATTTCGAGGTCGTTGCCGATTTGCGCCGACGCGGCTTCGCCGTGGCCACCATGGACTGGCGCGGGCAGGGCGGCTCCGAGCGGGCGCTGACCAATCCGTGCAAAGGCTACGTGCGCTCCTTCGCCGAGTACGATCAGGACCTCGCCCAATTCATGAAGGAGATCGTGCTGCCCGACTGCCAGCCGCCCTTCATCGCGCTTGCCCACTCCATGGGCGGGCACATCCTGCTGCGCAATGCGACGCTGCCGGGGTCGTGGTTCTCGCGCATGGTGCTGAGCGCGCCCATGATCTCCATCGCCGAGGATCGGCTCGGCGCTCCGCTGTCCGTGTCGCGACTTTACGCCGAGGTTCTGAGCGGCCTGGGGCTAGGCTCCATCTACGTGCGCGGCGGCGTCGCCCTGCCGATCGAGTTCGGGCCCTTCGAGGGCAATCCGCTCACCTCCGACCGTGAGCGCTATCAGCGCAATCGGCTGGTGCTTCAGGCGGCGCCGGCGCTCGGCCTCGGATCGCCCACGGTCGCCTGGCTCCGCGCCGCGTTGCGCTCGATCGCCAGGTTGACGGCGCCGCAGTATCCGCTGCGCGTGGAGGTGCCGCTGCTGCTGTTCGCCGCCGGCATGGACACCATTGTCTCGACGCAGGCGATCGAGGAGTTCGCACTGCGGCTCAAGGTCGGCACGCACGTACTGATCCCCCAGGCCCACCACGAGATCCTGCAGGAGACGGACGAGCTGCGGCAGCGCTTCTGGGCGACATTCGATGCCTACCTCGGCGTCGATGCCACCGCGGCCTAGCCTTAGCGACGCCTCCCGGTAGGTGCAGGCTTCTGGTCCCGTCTTTGCGCGGTTCAATTCGGTGATTGGATTCCTCGTCAGCCAACGCGATCAAGGGCGAGGCTCCTCGTCGTCCTCTTCAGGATAGTCGAGCACTGACGGCGGCGTCGCGGCTCCCCTTCCTGCGTTGCGCCCGCCGGGCTCGCGCACCTGACGGGTGGCCGGATCGCGACTGATCTCCTGCTCGAGATGAGCCAAGTCGACGAATTGATCGGCCTGCCGTCGCAATTCGTCGGCGACCATGGGCGGCTGCGTCTGCAGCGTCGACACGACCGTGATCCGGCGCCCCCGCATCTGCATGGCGCCTACGAGTGCGCGGAAATCGCCGTCGCCGGTGAACAGCACGACATGGTCCAGGTGCTCGACCAGGCGCATGGCATCGACGGTGAGCTCGATGTCCATGTTGCCCTTGATCTTGCGGCGACCGGAGGCGTCGGTGAACTCCTTGAGCGGCTTGGTCACGACCGTGAAGCCGTTGTAGCCGAGCCAATCGATCAACGGACGGATCGACGAATATTCCTGATCGTCGGCAAGTGCTGTGTAGTAGAACGCGCGCACGAGCTGAGCCCGCTGCCCGAACAACATAAGCAATCGCTTGTAGTCGATGTCGAACTCCAGCGATTTCGCCGTAGCGTAAAGGTTGACGCCATCTATGAAGAGAGCTACCCGCTCAGTCTGATAAAAATGCATCTTCAACCTCAAAGGGTGGGGCCGACAATCTTCGCCCCTCACCGATGGTGACTTGCAGACATCAGACACCAGACGGTTGTCCTTGCGTTTGACTGAGCCGGTATAAGTATTTGACTGAAGCGGCACACGAGCCTGCGACATGAAGACCGCTTTCTCGACCAAGAGCGTGCACGCCCGCGATCGCCTCGCCTATTGGCGCGACGAGGCTTCGAAAGCCTACGTGGCGCACGACTTCAGCACGCGCGTCGGTCGCGGCTTCCACGGCGAGATCGGGGTCGCCACGCTCGGCGGCGTCGATCTCGCCGCCTTCGAGTGCGACGAGTGCCTGGTTGAGCGGACGCAACAGCGCCTCGCGGGCGCCAACGACGACGACGTGCTGCTCTGCCGGCAGGTCGTGGGGCACACCAGCGTCTACCAGGACGGCCGCGACGCCGTGACCGCTCCCGGCGACGTCTTTTTGCTCGATCCGCGCCGCCCCTTCGCGCTCGCCGTCGGCCCCAACTGCCGTTCCGTCGTGTTCAAGGTTCCACGCTGGGAGGCGCAGGCGCGGTTGGGCGAGATCGCGTCCTACACGGCGACGATGCTCCCACAGGCCGCGCCGGTTACGGCGCTTGCGTCCGAATTTCTCGGCATGATCGCGGTGCGCGCCGATGCGATCGATCCGGCGATGGGCCCCAAGGTTGCGCAGCAGGCGCTCGACCTTGTCGCGCTCGCGTTTGAGACCGGGGTCGGCGCCCCCGTTCAGCTCTCCTCGACGCGCACCACGACGCTGCTGCGATTGAAGTCGATCATCGAAACGCGCCTGCACGATCCCGCTCTGAAGCCGGCGGGCGTTGCGGCGGCTGCGGGGATCAGCGTCCGCTACGCCAACGCGCTGCTCGCGCACGAGGGCACGTCACTCGAGCGCTTCATCATGCTCCGGCGCCTTCAGCATTGCCGCCAGGCGCTCGAGGATCCGCTGCAGCTCGGCCGTACCGCAGGCGACATCGCCTATTCGCACGGGTTCTCGGATCTCTCCCACTTCACGCGGCGCTACAAGGCCCAGTTCGGCCGCTCGCCGGGCGAGTCCCGGCCCGAGCTGCGCGCGCGCGCCCTCTGAGCGTCAGCCTTCGCCTTCTTGCTCCCTTTTGGCGACGAGCCGGAGGAAGGCCTCGACCTTGGCGCGGTCGTGATACTCGTCGGCGCGCACGATCAGGCCGTCCTTCACCTGCATCACCATGCGAAAACGGCCCTGCAGAACCTCGCCGCTCCGCAGGTGCCGGTACATGAACTCCACCTGGTGGCGGACGGTGTCGCCGTCGGCGTTGAGCTTGAACGGGCGGTAGAGGATGTATTCGAAATCCTCACGGATCTGTCGGAGCACGTCGGCGATCTTCTCGCGCCCGGCTGTCACACCGCCGAAGGCCAGCGCCTCGTCCGAGATATGCAGCTCGTAGACGCAATCCTCAGCGACGTGGCTTATCGCCTCTTCGATGTCGCCCCGAGCCCATGCCGTGTTGAAACCATTGACCACCTCAATTGGAGTGGGGTGCCGCAATCGATGCTCCTGCTGGAAACCCCCGAAAAAAATCGCGCCGAAACTTTCCCGGGAAGCAATGAATTTTTGGTTGTTGTGATGGTTTGCAATCAAACGCGATCACTTCACTTGAAAATGGAAAAGGCCGCAACCGATTCCCCGCAATTAATTTTTCTCACCCGATAGGAACGTCGGGTTGTTGAAGTTGTCATAGACACCGGTGAGGTGGTGCCAGGCATAGCCTAGGTTGAGGCCGACGTATGGCCTGTCCATGGAAGCGGCCCCTGCACGCGGGGCGTCGATTGCGGCCAATACCCGTCGGCGCGGGCTGCGCACGTGACCAACGCAACCGCCGCGACGAATGCAATTATGCGAACTGACTTTTTCAAGACACGGACCCCCTACTTAAATTCGTTCGTTATGTCCGCCCCTCTAGAGTGGGCTACGCCACTAGTCGCACCGCTATCACGGGGCCTTGGCGCACAACAATCAGTGGGCCGCGGGTTACGCACACGAGGGTTGCTATTGTCCACATCTCTCGTGGAGAGAGATTTCTCTTATGATGAGCGGGTCGAATGCGCCCCTCTTCCTAAAGATCCGCGATGCGGGCCTAGTTTTCCCCGCGCCCTCCACAGCCGCTGCGCGCGCACCTTGCCGCCGGCGCGGATGGGCCGCCAATGAGCAACGACGGGCAATCTGCACCGCGATTTCGACCCGCGCGCATCCGCCCGATGCCATGAAAGCGGCAAGCCAGTATTGTGGATTGCCTTCGTTGTGACGATCGGGGCAAGACAAGCAGAATGAACGCCGACGACATCGTGCTGACCGCCGAAAGCGTCAACGCGCCCGCGCGACTGCAAACGGGGCGGCGCGATCGGTGGTCGCGCGGCTTCTGGATCGGGCTCGCGTGCGCTGCCGCCGTCCATGCCGTCCTGATCATCGGCGTAGCGAGGCACGCGCCGCGCTATCTCGGCGCGGCGGGCGGCGCGGCTGACGCCATCAACGTGGAACTCGTCGACGAGGCCGATCTCAAGAGCCGCGAGACCAGCACCGGGAACAGCCCTCCGCCCGGCGCGCAGGTGCCTCCCCGGCAGCCACAATCGGAGCCAGCTCCGGAGAACCCTCCGCCACAACCCGAGGCAAAGCAGCCAGTAGAGAAGACGCCGCCGGAGCAGAAGGCGGAGCAGCCAGTAGAGAAGACGCCCGAGCAGAAGGCGGAGCAGCCGGCAGAGGCCGCCCCCGCGGATCAGCCGGCGAGTCTGCTGCCGGTCGAGAAGGAGAAGCCGCAATCGGCTCCTCCGCAGGCCGAGCACGCGAAAGAGGACGCCAAAGAGAAGAAGGCAGAGGCAGAAGCTGAAGCCGCCAAGAAGATGGAGCTAAAGCCGCCCAACCAGCTCGATCTCTCGCTCCCCAAGGAGATGAGCATGGCGCAGCCGTTCGATGACTTCGGAAGCGCCTCCTCGGCCGTGGGTCGCCCGCCCGGCATCACGCGCTCGGGCGCCAACGACGACTTTGGCCGCGGCGTCATCCGCGCCTTGAAGAAGACGATGCCGCCGGCAACCGGCACCAAGGGGCGCCTCACCATCAAGCTCATCCTCGACGAGCGGGGAAACATCGCCACCCTGAAGCTTGTGAAACCAGCCGGCATCCGCGATCTCGACGACGGCGTGATGTTCTCCGCCCAGCAGGCGAGCTTTCCGTTCCCGCCGCCGGGCGCGACCGTTGCCGACCGCACGTTCCTCATCACCTATGTCTACAAGTGACGGTTGCCGGCCAATCAGCGGCTTGCGCTATCCTTCGGCGCCGTGGTGATGGCGCGGCGGACGGCGGCGAGCGGGGCCCCTTCGTTGAAGCGCGCTCCGCTCGGATCGTCAATGACCCCTAGATCGTTCCATAGCTGGTTAAGGTCTGGCCGGTAGGCGTTCCGACCCATCTTCTCGTAGAGCTCGGCCAACACGGTTAGGCCCACGGCCTTGTCGGCGACCGACAGAATGCGGTCGATCGGCCAATCTTTGTCATGGGTGCCTCCGGCCGCAAGTACACCGCGCATCGCGTCCTGCAGCCCGACCTTGTTGCCGCTGCGCTTGCGTATCTCGACATCGGCAAGCAGGCAGAAGATGGCGCCACCCCAATAGGTACGGCCCCAGCTCTGCGTCCCCTCGAGGCCGCCGTCGCCGGCCTGCGGCATCCCTTGCGGCATGTCGCGCACAAATTCGTGCCAGATCTTCTCCGGGCGCAGGTGCCCGGCCTGCACGCGCGCAATCGACTCGATGTAGACGGCGAGCCCTTCCGCCAGCCAGACGTGGTCTTGCGTTACGTCGGGAAGAGCGAGGTGGATCATCTCGTGCACCGCCTTCCAGTCGGCGGCGAGATCGTCCTCGGTGCTGTCGCTGCCGACCGCCAGGCGAAGTGCTGGACCGCGGTAGCCGAAAGCCGTGCCGCGGCGGACGCCGTGTCCGGGGATGGGGACGATCAGGACGCGGGCCTCGGCAACGGGAAAGTGGCCGTAATAGGTGGACACGGCCGTCGCCGACTTTTCCACCCAGGCAAGCAGCTTCGGTCTGGGGAGCGCGAATGTGCCCTCGGCAAAGGCGACATCGAGCTTGCCGCCGCCGACTTCGATTTGCGTCTTCGGCATCGCGTCAAACGCAGCGTATGGCATCCGCTCGCCGAGCATGTCCGCTTGCTCGGCGCGGGATGAATTAACGACACTGACGGTTGCGAGCAGGACGATCAGTCCGGAGATACAACGCATGCTTGAGCGAGCGCTTTTGGTACGGCTGATTTCAGGCGACGAGCTCGAGGTGCTTCGTCGCGTTATGCACAGAACTGCGCGCCGACCTATGTCGCCGAAATGCAACGTTCAGCCGGCAAGCCAATGCGGCTGTCCGGGTTTTCTCGACAATATTGCCGAATCCATCCAACGAAATTAGTGGCGGTCCCGCTTGCGCGCCTCAACCGTTCGCGATCAATAGGCCCCGAGTACGACGTGCGTGTTGTCCTGAACGTAGTTAGCCGATTCCCAGGGGGCATCCATGCACCGGCAACTTCTTCTTCCAATCGTCATTGCGTCGTCTCTGATTTTCGCCGGGGCTGCCCGCGCGGACGGATACGAGCCTGTCGCGAGAGCGGCGCCCGTTTCCCTCCAGGTCTCCAACTGGACCGGCTTCTACGCCAACGGCGGTGTCGGCTACGGTCTCTGGCAAGCACAGACGACGACCGACCTTCCGGGCGGCGGTTGCTTTGTCTGCGCCAAGACGGATCATGGCGGCAGGGGCTGGCTGGGCGAGGTCGGTGTCGGCTACGACTACCAGTTCACCGACAAGATCGTGGGCGGCATCTTGTTCAACTACGACTTCTCCGACATGAGAGGACGAGTTGATGATGGGGCCGGGGCAACGGGCAAAACCAACAATGACTCGACTTGGTTCGTGGCGCCCGCGCGGGCTGGCTGATGACGCCAGAGGTGCTGAACTACTGGAGCGTCGGCTACACGCAGACACACTTTGGCGGCGGGGGATTAAGCAGCACAGGCCCCATAGCCGTACCAGCGGGGGCTCACCTGGACGGCTACGACGCCGGCGGCTGGTTCCTCGGCGGCGGCTTGGAAGTGGCGATGCACGGCGGCTGGTTTTGGCGCAGCGAGGTCCGCTATGCGGACTACAGCAAGGATGTGCGCGCAGAGACCGCTGGCGGCGCAACCGTTTTCAACCTGAACTTCGATCCGGTCGTAGAGACCGCGACGAGCGAGATTGTTTACAAGTTCAACTGGGGCCACTGAGGTCTAAGTTCGAACTTTGAGCGGGGGGCTGGTCCCGACACGGTCGGGGCCAGTCTTTTTTTGTGCCGAGAGCAGCGGCCTAGCCGGCGAGGAAGTCCGCCAGTGCCCGGTTGAACTGCTCGGGGTTCTGCAGCATCGCGAAGTGGCTCACGTCCGGCAGAAGGACGAACCGCCCGGCTGGGATTGCCTGCGCCATGTCCTGCGCGCGCTCCCACTTGATGATCTCGTCGTATTGGCCGACGCACATCGTTGTCGGGCACTTGAGCGTGCCGAGCTTGCGCTTGGTGATATTGAGTTCGCTGTGCCAGGTGGCCCTGAGGCCGGCGATCAGCTCGGGCCACTTGTCGGGCTTGGGTGACAGGGTGCGGTACTCGTCCCTGCAGCGGCTGGAGTAGGCCGCAAACACCGGCGTGCGCCCGCCGCCGGCCTTCGCGCCGTCGGCGCTGAAGTTGGCGCCGAACGTGAACAGGCGCGCAACACGGTCGGGGCGGCGCATCGCGGCGAGCAAACCGGTGACGGCTCCGTCGCTCCAGCCGACAAGCGATGCATTCGGCAGCCGCAGATAGTCCATGAGCGCCACCACGTCGTCGGCGAAGAGCTCGTAGCCGAAGGCGGTCGAGGTGACCGGGCTCCTGCCATGTCCGCGCGTGTCGATGACGGTGACCAGGTTGGTCTTCGCCAGAGCCTCGATCTGATAACCCCAGTAATTCGAGTTTCCCATCCCGCCGTGCAGCAGCAGCACCGGCTCGCCCTGGCCGAACTGCGCATAGAAGAGTCGCGTCCCGTTGACCTCGGCGATGCCACTCCTATCGGGCGGCGGCAGCGCCGGCGTCGGCGGCAGCGTCAGCCACGGAGCCGTCTCGCTCGGTTCGCCCGCGGCGGCATTGAGACCGCCGGCGGAGCCGCAGAGCGCAATGCCCGCCAGCGCCTGCAGGGCGCGTCGGCGTGTGATTTCCGGCGGGAAGCGGTGCATGGCTGGCATCCTAACCGCTTCTCGCGTGTATTAAAGTGGCGAGCCTTGACAACCCGATGACCCCATGCGCTTTTCCCGCGACTTGAGCGGGAAGCAGGCAGCGCAAATGGCGGACCAGAAGGCGAAAAAGCAGACGAGGAGCAGCGCGTCCGCGCCAGCCGGCGCAGGCGGCGCCCTGCACCGTTACCGCTCGCACACCTGTGACGCGTTGCGCGCTTCCGACATCGGCAAGACCGCGCGCCTCTCGGGGTGGGTGCACCGCGTGCGCGACCACGGCGGGCTCCTGTTCATCGACCTGCGCGACCACTACGGCATCACGCAGGTCGTGGCCGATCCCGATAGCCCCGCGTTCAAGGTCGCCGAGACCCTGCGCTCCGAGTGGGTAGTGCGCGTCGACGGCCAAGTGCGCGCGCGCCCCGAGGGCACCGTCAACACCGAGCTCCCGACCGGCGAGGTCGAGCTGTTCGCGACCGAGATCGAGGTGCTCTCCGCGGCAAAGGAGCTGCCGATCCCTGTGTTCGGCGAGCCCGACTACCCGGAAGATCTGCGCCTGCAGTACCGCTTCCTCGATCTCCGGCGCGAGACCCTGCACAAGAACATCATGCAGCGCCTGGCGATCACGGCCTCGATCCGTAAGCGCATGGTGGATGCGGGCTTCTTCGAGTTCTCCACCCCGATCCTGACCGCGTCCTCGCCCGAGGGTGCGCGCGACTTCCTGGTGCCGTCGCGTATCCATGCCGGCAAGTTCTACGCGCTGCCGCAGGCCCCGCAGCAGTATAAGCAGCTCCTCATGGTGTCGGGCTTCGACCGCTATTTCCAGATCGCGCC
>CAXMLT010000290.1:0-4167 GCA_964194245.1 uncultured Hyphomicrobium sp. | reverse complement strand
CCCGCCGTTGGCGAACACGTCGTAGGCGCCGGCGAGCTCAAGCAGCGACACCTCGGAAGTGCCCAGTGCGAGCGAAGCGTCCTTGCGCAGGGGCGACTGGATGCCGAGCCGGCGCGCCGTCGTGGCGACGCGCGAAGGCCCGAGCTTGAGCGCGAGCCGCACTGCGACCGCGTTGACCGAGCGCGACAGCGCCGCGCGCATGGTCATGGTGCCCTGGTACTCACCGTTGTCGTTGCGCGGCGCCCAGCCGGAGACACTCACGGGCAAATCTTCGACCATGCTGTCGGGCGTGTAGCCGGCTTCGAGCGCCGCGAGGTAGACGAACGGCTTGAATGCGGAGCCCGGCTGCCGCTGCGCCTTCACGGCGCGGTTATACTGGCTCTCCGCGTAGGAGCGGCCGCCGACGAGAGCGCGGATCCCGCCATTTGGATCGAGCACGACGAGCGCGGCTTGGCCCGCCTGCAGGCTCGGGCCGCGCGCGGCGATGTTGCGTGAGAGGATCTCGGAGGCGCGCGCCTGCAGCAGCTTGTCGAGCGTCGTTTCGACGAGGATCTCCCCGTTGCCGGTACGCGCCTCCGGCGGCAGGCTGTCGAGCACGTAGTCGATGGCGTACTCGGCACCAGCGTCCGCCGCCCGGCTCGCCTGCGGCATCCCGCTCATCTGCGCAGAGGCCTCGCGCTCCTCGTCCGCCGAGATGAAGCCCGCGCCGCGCATCTGCGCCAGCACGATGCGTCCCCGTGAGCGCGCGAACTCGGCGTTTGAGGTGGGGGAATATTTCGACGGCGCCTTCAGCAACCCGGCGATGAGCGCCGATTCGGCGATAGTGAGCTTGGGCGCCGGCTTGCCGAAGTAGCGTCGCGCCGCCGCATCGACGCCATAGGCGCCGCCGCCGAGGTACATGCGGTTGAGATAGAGCTCGAGGATGTCCGATTTCGTCAGCCGCGACTCGAGCCAAAGCGACAGCGACACCTCCTGCAGCTTGCGCGCGAAGGTGCGGTCGGAGGTCAGGTACAGGTTCTTGGCGAGTTGCTGCGTAAGCGTGGAGCCGCCCTGCACGAAGCGCCCCGCGCGCGCATTCGCGATGGCCGCGCGCAACAGACCCAGCGGGTCGATGCCGTAGTGCTCGAAGAAGCGTCGGTCCTCGGTGGCGATGACCGCGTTGATGATCGAGCGCGGCATAAGATCGAGCGGAATGTAGTCGTCGACCCCGCCGCGCTCGGCTAGCAGCGAGCCGTCGCGCGCGAGGATGCGGATCGCCGGCTCGCGCGCGTGCGTTCGCATCGTCGTCAGCGGGTCGGAATAAAAGACCTGGTTGCGCACCTGCATGGCGCCGAGCGCGGCGCCGCCAGCGACCGCCAGATAGAGCGGCCACACGAGGAACAGCTTCATGGCGAAGGAGGAGCGCTTTTTCGCGGGCATCCTCGCTGGCGGCGGAGACGGCGGCTTCTTGGCGGAAAAGCGCCCCATGACCGGCTGCGTGCTCCCGAGGTGAAACTGGCTTCGCGACAGCCGCGAGCGCAGTCACCCCGGCAGGCCGACCGTAGCGGCGGCCTGCTAAGAGCCGGTTAACCATCCGCTAGGCGAGCCGGTTGCGGATCATGAAGAAGGGCAACGCGACGAGCCAGAGGACGATGCGCGCGAGCACGACGAAGAACATGAAAACGAGCTGGCGGTCGTCCAGCAGGAATTCGATCCATACGTTGTATTTCGGATCGAGCGAGGTGCCGGTGATGATCTCCTTCACGCTGTGCGACCAGCGCAGCAACGAAGAGAGCGTCTCCGGCGAGTGAACGCCGACAAGGGCGAGCAACACCGCGCCGAGTATGAGCGACAGGACGATATTGCCGATGGAGAGGAGCATACGCAGCACGCCACGGTCCCCCTTGAAAGCCAGCGCTTGCCGCGCCTTCGATCGCCCAAGCTAGCCCGAGCCGGCGCGCCATGAAAGAACCTTAGCGGTGTGTGGAGATGCGTGCCGCTTTGGAACTCGAGCCGCGTCTTGCCGGTTTCGGGACCGTGGCGCCGCCGGATCATCCGGCGCTGTTGCGCATTTGTTGGAGCTTTCCAATGGCCTACGCCGCCGCCGGTGCCCGTCCCCGCATCGAGCGCCTGGAGCGCGAGGCGATCGACGCCGCCATGGCCCGCGTAACCCTCGTCGCCCGCGCGATGGACGCCTTGTTCGTCATCCCCGGCACACCGGCATCCGGCTGGGCTTCGATGCGATTTTAGGGCTCGTGCCGGTCGCGGGCGACCTCATCGCGCAGGCAATCTCAAGCTACATTATCTGGGAGACGCACCAGCTCGGCGCCGGCAAGCTCACGCTGATGCGCATGGTGGGCAACACGCTCATCGACACGGTGATCGGCTCGATCCCGATTGCTGGCGATGCCTTCGACGTCGCCTTCCGCGCCAACATGAAGAACCTGCGGCTGCTGCAGCGCCACCTCGAGAAGCAGGGCTATAAGCCCACCGGCTCCGATGGCCCGATCATCCAGGGCGACTGGCGCCGCGTGGCTTAGCCGGGCACGGCCGTTTCCTTCTTTGCGTCATCCCGAGCAGGACGACGGGCGAACGGAAACTCGGCGCCTCGCCTCAAACGTCGAGGTTGGAGACGGAAAGCGCGTTTTCCTGGATGAACTCGCGCCGCGGCTCGACCACGTCGCCCATCAGCTTGGCGAAAATCTCGTCCGCCTCCGACAGATCGCCGATCTTGACCTGCAGCAGCGTGCGCACGTCGCGGTTGAGCGTCGTCTCCCAGAGCTGGTCGGGGTTCATCTCTCCGAGGCCCTTGTAGCGCTGCATCGAGATACCCTTGCGCCCGGCCTCGTAGACGGCCTCAAGCAGCGTGCGGGGACCGTAGACGGGAATCGTCTCGCTCTTGCGCCGCAGCTTGGCGGGGGTGCCGTAGACCTCGGCCAGATGCTGGTGGCGCTCGTTCAGTCGGCGCGCATCGAGCGAGCCAAGAAAGGCCAGATCGAGCGCGTGCGACTCGGTCACGCCGCGCACCTCGCGCTTGAAGCGGAAGCCGTCGTTGCCGTAGCGACCCTCCCAGCCCTTCTCCGTTTCCTCGGAGATGGCGTCGAGGCGCTCCGAGATCACGTCGGCGATACCGTTCGCCTGCTCGGCCGAGCGGAGGATCTGGGCATCGAACGCACCTGCGATCGCCGCCTGTTCGACAACGGAGCGCGAATAACGCGAATGCAGCCCGTCGATCAGGCCGACGAGGCCGCGCGCTTGATCGACGATCGCCCGCAGATCCTTGCCGGCGCGCTCCTCCCCAGTGCCCGACACGAGCACCGTCTCGTCGAGACCCTGCTCGACGAGGTAATCCTCAAGCGCGCGCTGGTCCTTGAGGTAGGTCTCCGACTTGCCGCGCGAAACCCTGTAGAGCGGTGGCTGCGCGATGAACACGTGCCCCTTCTCAACCAGCTCCACCATCTGCCGGTAGAAGAACGTCAGCAGCAGCGTGCGGATGTGAGCGCCGTCCACGTCGGCGTCGGTCATGATGATGATCTTGTGGTAGCGCAGCTTCGACAGATCGAAGTCGTCGCGGATGCCGGTGCCGAGCGCGCCGATGATGTTGGTCACCTGCTCGGATGACAGCATCTTGTCGAGGCGCGCGCGCTCCACGTTGAGGATCTTGCCGCGGATCGGCAGCACCGCCTGATACTCGCGCTTGCGGCCCTGCTTGGCGGAGCCGCCGGCCGAGTCGCCTTCGACGATGAAGAGCTCGGTGTTGGCCGGATCGCGGTCCTGGCACTCGGCGAGGCCGCCGGGGAGCCGCAGGTTGTCGAGCGCGCCCTTGCGGCGCGTCAACTCGCGCGCCTTGCGCGCCGCTTCGCGCGCGAGCGCCGCCTCGACGATCTTGCCGACGATGTGCTTGGCTTCCTTGGGGTGCTCCTCAAACCACGCGCCGAGCTGCTCACCGATGATGCCTTCGACCACTGGCTTCACCTCAGACGAGACGAGCTTGTCCTTCGTCTGGCTGGAAAACTTCGGGTCGGGCACCTTGACCGAGAGCACGCAGGTGAGGCCCTCGCGCGCGTCCTCGCCGGAGAGGTCGACCTTCTCCTTCTTCGCAAGCCCGCTTTCGCCCGCGTATTTGTTGATGACGCGGGTGAGCGCCGCGCGGAAGCCGGCGAGGTGCGTGCCGCCGTCGCGCTGCGG
>CAXMLT010000289.1:0-2037 GCA_964194245.1 uncultured Hyphomicrobium sp. | reverse complement strand
AGCGATGATGGCGGTATCGGTCTCATAGAGTGCGACGGTAACTGGTCTTAGCGCTACGCTGCCGGAGGCCTGATCGAATAGCCAAACGGCGGGGGAGCCGTTCTTTTCGAAGAGAGCTGAGAGGGGGAGCGCCACCACTGGATCGGAGTTCGCCTTCAGGCGACCACCGACGCTCATTCCGAAGCGCAGCTGCGGTGGCGGAGTCTTGAGTGTTACTTTGACCGTATAGGTGCGTGTCGTGGAGTCGGCGACGGGAGAGATCTCGCGTACCATGCCGTTGATACGCAGTTCCGGGTTGGACAGCGGCCAGACGATGACTTCGGGATGCTCGCTGCTCGACTTGCGATCAGTGAAGGCGGTCTCGGCGATGTTGAAGACGGCGTCCTTGTCACCCGGTCGGGCGAGCTTCACCACCATTTGGCCAGCATTGACATTCTGGCCCGGCTCGGCGCCGACGGTGGTGATCACACCGTCGAACTCGGCCTTGAGCTCCGCGTAACGAAGCTGGTCGCTGGTCAGGTCGAGATTGGCCTTGGCAGAAGTGAGCCTGGCCTCGGCGGAGCGCAGATTGCGCAGCACCGTGTCGTAGGTCGCCTTTGGCGTCCAGCCGTCAGACAACAGCTTCGCCTTGCGCGCCTCATCACCTCGGGCTTCGACGAGCACGGCGTCGGCAGATGCGACCTCAGCTTCGGCTGAACGCAGGCGGTTCTGAAAGTCCTGCGTATCGAGCGTGGCCAGCGTGTCCCCTTGGCTGACCGACGCTCCGACATCGACTCGGCGGGCGAGAACCTTGCCCGCAACTCGGAACGACAAATCGCTTTCGTAGCGGGGCTTCACCTCGCCTACCGCCTGACGATCGTCGGGAATGGGTTTAGGATCGACAACAAGGGTGCGCACAGACCGGACGTCGAGAGTTGAATTTTCAGGCTTGCAGCCACCAAGAGCCACGAGAAGCGCGAGAGGAATGCCTAGAAGTCGCATGACTGGTTCTCCGCCAACCCAGATGTTGACAGCGACCACTTAACGTACTAAGTTGGCGCTGTCAACACGCATGCTGGATCACGAATGTGTGAGCATGTAGACATCGACAACTTCGCCTCGCAACTGGAAAAGCCATGAGCAAACCCCAAGCCCCTATCGAGGAGCGCCCCTACCATCACGGTGACCTGCAGCGCGCTATTGTCAGCGCGGCACTCGAGGTTCTGAGCGAGACGCAAAGCACCGAGTTTTCTCTTCGGGAGCTCGCGCGGCGTGCGGGGGTTAGTCACAACGCCCCTTACAAGCACTTTGCCGACAAGCGTGAGTTGTTGGCGGCGGTCTCGGCGACGGGGTTCGAGCGTCTTGCAAAGCGGATGAGCGACGCAACGGCGAGGCACAGCAATCCCCGTGCACGGCTATCGGCTATGGCGCGCGATTACGTTCGCCATGGCGTCGATAATCCAGCCCTCTACAGGTTGATGTTCGGTGGCTATCTCACCGGGCCGGATGACGGGCGCCCTGCCATCGAAAGAGCTGCGGCGGAGAAGACGAAGGCGCTGCTCGCGGAAGCGATCATTAAAGGCGGTCTGGGAAGCGCCATTGCGAATACACCGCGGAACGAACGGAAGATCACTGGTGCTCTTCTGATTTATTGGTCGCTCCTGCACGGCCTGACTTTGCTGCTGGTCGACCGGCTCGTCGGCCCAAAAGGAAAATCGGACGAACTTAGCGAGAGCGTGTGGCAAGGCATGCTCGACGGGCTGGCGGCGAGAATTCCCGCCTTACCCCCCGGCACGTGGGTAGGTCCTCGGGTGCCTGCGAAATAGGCGAAGTTCAGGCGGCCTTCTAGGAGGAGAGCCTTGCAGGCATGTGACAACGCACCGGCCTAGGTCGCTGGCGTCACGGACAAGTGCGCCGGTGACGTTGCAAGAGTTCCGCCGACGAAGCTTCGCCGCGCACAGCCATAAGTGCGCGTTAGCTCTACTGGATAGAAAATTCAAGGCGCTTCAGCGCGGCCTCGCCGATGCGAGCGTCTTCACCGCCATTAAGAGCGAGGCG
>CAXMLT010000288.1:0-5059 GCA_964194245.1 uncultured Hyphomicrobium sp. | reverse complement strand
TCGCCGACGCGCACCTTGCCGCGGCCGCCCGCGATCGGCTCCTCGACCGTGACGACGCGGCCGACGTACTGAGCCGTGCGCAAATTGAGGTCGGGCTCATCTGAGCGCGCGACGGCCGGCGAAGCAAAGCGGCGGGCAAAAAATACGGTGATGCAGGAGATGATCGCGAAGGCAATCAACTGCCACTCCCAGGGAATATCGACGGCGAGACCAAGGATGCCGACGATCGCCGCCTCGAGGCCGAACCAAATGAAATGCACGCCGGGGACGATCGTCTCGAGCACGAACAGGGCAACCGCGACGATGAACCAGTTCCAGACGCCGAGGCTTGAAAAGAAATCCGTCAACCGCATGTCGAACTCCACCGCCAGGCGCGCATCATAGCAGGCAGTTGGCCCCAGACTTCAATGGCTCACGCTTTGATGGCGGATCAACGCTCCGTCTGGGGGACGCTGCCCTTGGCGCGCGCGGCCTGCGCCGCCGGCTGGCCCGCAAACGCCTCCGACGTGATCTGTGCCAGGCCCGCGATCGAGCCGATCACGGATGCGGCTTCGAGCGGCATCAGGATGACCTTCTGGTTCGGCGCCTTAGCGAGCGATTCCAGGGCCTTCACGTAGTTGGTGGCGATGAAGTAGTTGATCGCCTGCACGTTGCCGGCGGCGATGGCGTCGGAAACGACCTGTGTCGCCTTGGCTTCGGCAGCGGCGCCACGCTCGCGCGCCTCAGCGTCGCGGAACGCGGCTTCGCGCCGACCCTCGGCGTCGAGCACGACGGCCTGCTTCTCGCCCTCGGCGCGCAGAATTTCCGCCTGCCGCGCGCCCTCGGCCTCGAGGATCTGCGCGCGCTTCTCGCGTTCGGCCTTCATCTGCCGCGCCATGCTGTCGACGAGGTCGCGCGGGGGATCGATGTCCTTGATCTCGATACGCGTCACCTTGATGCCCCAGGCTTCCGTCGCCTGATCGAGCACCTGCAAGAGCTTGGCGTTGATCTGGTCGCGGTTCGACAGGAGCTCGTCGAGGTCCATGGAGCCCATGACGGTGCGGATGTTGGTCATGGTGAGGTTGACGATCGACGGCTCGAGCTGGTCGACCTCGTAGGCGGCGCGGGCGGCGTTCAAGACCTGGAAGAAGGTCACGCCGTTGACGCGCACCATGGCGTTGTCACGGTGATGACGTCCTGGCTCGGGATGTCGAGCACCTGCTCCTTCATGTTCATGCGGTGGCCGACGCGCTCCATCACTGGAATGAGGATGTGCAGGCCCGGCTGCAGCGAGCGGGTGTAGCGGCCGAAATTCTCGACCGTGTAGTTCTTGCCCTGCGGCACGATCTTGACGGTCGACCAAAGTGCGACCACCGCGAGCAAGATGAGCAAGATGCCGAACACTTCGAAGCCTCCCGCAAATGGATCCATGCCGACAGTTCCCAGGGGTGAAGCGCCAAAGCCTGGCGCAAGCTTTCCGCAGCTTACGGATCGAACGCAAAGATAGGGTAAAAAATTTCTTTATAAGCAGTTACTTATGGAACAGCGTCAGAGAATTCCGATTAGCGCGGAATTAGCCGCGACCGGCTAGGGTCCGCGCCGGTTTTGGGGGATCTCCGACATGCGTATCGCGGCTTTTGTGATCGCGCTTACGGCGCTGCTGCTCGCTGCCTGCGGTGGCGACGTGCCCGACATCGCGCCGGCCGGCATCGGCTCCGCTGAGCCCGACCAACCCGCCGCCGACTAGCGGCCGCGGCTGGGATCGGCCCCAAACCAGATCGTCATGCCCACCCCTTCAATTCGCTCCGCACTACCGCCTCGATCGCGCCCATGCCTTCCTCGCTGTCGTTCAGCGCCGGCAGGTAGGCGAACTTCTCTCCGCCCGCGTCCATGAAGTAGTGTCGATTCTCGCGGTCGAGCTCCTCCAGGGTCTCCAGGCAATCGGCGGAGAAGCCGGGCGCTACCAGCACGAGCCGCTTTACGCCCTCGCCCGCGAGCCGCTTCACGGTCTCGTCGGTATAAGGTTGCAGCCAGGGGTCGCTACCGAAGCGCGACTGGAACGTCGTCAGCCATTTGTCCGCCGGCCACTGCAGCGCGGCGCGCAACAGGCGCGAGGTCTTCTGGCACTGGCAATGATAAGGATCGCCCCGCTCCAGGTAGGCCTGCGGCATGCCGTGGAAGGTGGCGAGGATGACCTCGGGCGTGAAATCGAGCGCGGCGAGGTGGCGGCGCATGGAAGCCGCAAGCGCCTCGATATACACTGGATCGTCGTGGTAGCTCGGCGCGACGCGTACCGCGGGTTGCCAGCGCATACGCATCAGCGCTCGAAAAGCTTCATCGCACGCGGTCGCGGACGTGGCGGCGGCATACTGCGGATAGAGCGGCACCAGGAGGATGCGGTCGCAGCCGCGTGCCTTCAGGTCCGCGATGCGGCTGGCGGTCGACGGATTGGCGTAGCGCATGGCCCAGTCGACCTCGATGCGCGGATCGTTGAGTGCGGTCGCGAGCTTCTCGGCCTGCGACCGCGTGATCGTCTTCAGCGGGCCTTCGTTGCGCTCGTCGTTCCAGATCGTCTGGTAGTCACGACCTTTGCGCCCCGGGCGCACGGTGAGGATGATAAGGTTGAGGATCGGCCACCATTTCCAGCGCGGCACCTCGATGACGCGACGGTCGGAGAGGAACTGCTTCAGGTAGCGGCGCATCGACCAATAGTCGGTCGCGTCGGGCGTGCCGAGGTTCAGGAGCAGCACGCCGATGCGGCCGTGCGGCACGTTGGGATGCGCGTCCGGCAACGGGGCGTCTCCGGGCTCGAAGGCACCGCTCCTCTTCGTCTCGTTCACGTGACTTTCCTCGGGGCGGAAGCTGCGGTGGGACAGCTTACCGAATTCGCGCAGGGAAGGCGAAGCGCCGCCAGTTCGTATTCCGACAACCGGTATCAGGCGGGGGGATCGGAGGATGAGCCGCGGGTCCGAGCAGGCAGTCTCCGGCGGCGCGTCGCAGGAGTGCCGGGTTTGTGAGCGAACGGCGCCTCGTCCACGTCCGGCTCGCGCCCCTTGAGGTCAACGGCCGCTTCCCAATAGGCGGCGATGCTCCGGTGCACCGCCTTGGGGCTCTCGGCGAAGAGGCGCAGGCCCTTCGGATGCGCAATTCCACGCAGCTCCTGCTGCCGGCGGCGCGCAAGCTTCTCGACCGCGGCCGCATCGGCACCGAGCCGCGCTCCGGCCTCCGAGCGCACGAAGCCGACGAGCAGCGCCAGATCGTGGTCATCGCCCAGGATTTGCGACAGGCCGCGCGCCTCGCTCGCCCGCGCAGCGAGCGCGCCCGGCCACGCGCGCGTCAACAGCAGCATGTGGCGCCAATGCGCCTGCGCGCCCTTGCGCCATTCGTGGAACGCCTCGTCCGTCAACTCGACGTAGGCTTCGCGGAAAGCACGGCGCGCCCTACGGTAGCTCGCCTCCAGCCCCGGTCCGACGATTTGGAAGCCGTGGCCGGAGAGGCGCAGCCGCGCGAACCGCTTCTTGGCCTCCGCCAGCCGGGCTTGCGCCTGCCGCAGCGCCGCGCTTTCGAAGATGGGGCTTTGCTCGCCGTTGGTGACGTTGAGGGCCTCCCGCAGGGCCTGCCCCAGTCCCTTCTTCGGAAAGCTCACGGCCGCCTCGAGCTTGGCGACCGTCTCCAGGAGAACGTGGCGGTCGCGCGCGCTCGACAGGATGCGGGCAATCTCGCGCAACTGCGTGTTCTCGTGATGGAAAACGCTCTCGCCGATCGTCGGACGGATAAGGCGCAGGAGTGCCCGCAGACGCTTCAGCGATTTCCTCGTCTCGTGCACGGCGATGGTGACGTCTTCGGGGCCCTTGAGCTGGGCCTGAGCGCGCTCGATCTGCTCGCGCGCGATCCGCTGGCAGCCTTCCTCGAAGGTCTCGGCAAGCCTGAAGCGAAAAGCCATGCACGCGCTCGGGTTCCGGGGCCGGCTAACGCCTCGCCCGTTCAGTCATAGAACCGTTGCATAGCATTTGATGCCAGCGTGCGTGAGAGCGCAAGCGGGGAAGGTCATGGCAGCGGTCGCTTTTTCGCGCGGTGTCGCTCACCCCATACGATCTGCAGGGCCTCGCATCGTTTGCGCCCACGCGAGCCACTCGCGCACGCGCTGCTCGGGCTCCGGCGCTGTCATAAAGTCGGTGATCACCGCCACCGACTGAGCACCCGCAGCAAGCACGTCCGGCGCCCGCTGCGGCGTGATGCCGCCGATGGCAACCAGCGGCTTATCTCCGATCCGGGATTTCCATTGCCGCACGCGCTCTAGGCCCTGCGGCGCCCACTTCATGACCTTGAGCTTTGTCTCGTACACGGGGCCGAGCGCCACGTAGTCCGCATCAGCCGCAAGCGCGGTCTCGAGCTCCTCCTCACTGTGAGTGGAGATGCCGAGGCGCATGCGCGCCGCCTTGATGGCATCGAGATCGGCGCCGGCGAGATCCTCCTGGCCGAGGTGGACCCAATCGGCACCCGCCTCGATCGCCTCGCGCCAGTAGTCGTTGACGATGAGCTGGCAGCGGTGCGCGCGCGTGACCGCAAGGCTCGCTGCGATCTGCCGACGCACCGCGTCGCGCGGCGCGTCCTTAATGCGAAGCTGAACGGTGCGCACGCCGAGCGGCACGAGGCGGGCGAGCCAATCGGCATCGGGGACGATCGGGTAGAATACGTCGACCCCCGAAACGGGCACCTCACTCATCGCCAGAAGCTTTGGGCCGGTTGCCGAGGTCGAAGAACGGCGTGCCGGCAACGGGCGTCGACGGCTGGGCCATGTCGCGCGCCTCCATGAGGCCCGCCTCGTAGGCCGCGCGCCCCGCTGCGATTGCCTTGGCAAAGGCGTCCGCCATGCGCACCGGATCGCCAGCCTTGGCGATGGCCGTGTTGATCAGCACGCCGTCGTAGCCCATCTCCATCGCCGCGGCGGCGTGCGAAGGCGCACCGATGCCGGCATCGATGATGAGTGGCACCCCGGGGAAATAGGCGCGCATGCTCTTGAGAGCATACGGGTTGGCGAGCCCGCGGCCCGAGCCGATGGGCGCGCCCCACGGCATCA
>CAXMLT010000287.1:0-3712 GCA_964194245.1 uncultured Hyphomicrobium sp. | reverse complement strand
GGAGTAGAGCTGCCCTGTGCCGGTCGACGACGTCCTGTCCCAGATGGACGAGGCGTACACCGGGTTCTCGAAACGGTAGCGGTCGCCGTGGATGCCGAAGCTGATCTCCTGCGGACCGTCCTTGCCGAAGGGGCGCCATATCATTTTCGCGTCGGCATTCTGCCAGTTCGTCCCATCATTGCGCGTCACCCTGCCGTTTTGCGAGAAGGTCGTGCCCGCGCCAACGGTGTAGGGGTTGAGCTGGGTGTCCTGCAGGTAGTTGTAGGTTGATGCCGAGAGGTCGAAATCGACTGGGCCGGGCGTGTCGCTCTTGAGCGATACGGCATTGCTGAGATGCATTTGGTTCCAGGTGTACTTGCCGTTGGCAAAGCTCGAGACACCGCCGAACGTCGGCGTGCCCGTCGCGGTTGATATCAGATAGGCTTGCGGGCTGGAGGACTGGTCGTTGTTCCAGAGCCCGACCGAGTATGTCCCGCGGATGAAGCGCGTGAAATCGACGGCGACTTTCATGTTGACCGCCGTCTGCTGCGTGTGGATGAGCGCACCCGTTCCGACGACATTTGCCACCAGACCTTGTTTGTTCAGCGCACCAATGGTCCCCGCCGTTCCCGCGGGCACGCTCCCGCTCGTCGTGTACGTCAACGGCTGCTGAGGGCCGGCGAGGAAATTGGCGCTGAGGAACCATGAGACGGCGCCGAGCCGCTCACCCGCTGAGGCGCTGGTCTGGCTGCCGACGTAGGTATCCTTGGTGCCGTACTGGTTCCACGGCTGGATCGACACCGTTTCTTTGGCGGTTGCCTCGAACTTATCGGGCATCTTCGTCGTGATGAGCAGCACGCCGCCGATCGAGTTGCCGGGATAGGCGGCGGCGTAGGGGCCGTTGAGGAAATCGATGCGCGCAATGGAGTCGGGCGATACGAGGTTCCAGTGCGGCGAAGCACCGGAGTTGTTGTTGCCGATCAGCGCAGAGATGAGGAGATCGTCCTGGTAGATGAGGGTGCGTGCACTTGAATTGAGCCCCCAGGTGCGTGTCGCCAGCACCGACTGATTGTCCCCGTCGTTGCGTTTGCGAACGAACAGGCTCGGCATGTATTTGACCGCGTCCTCGGGGTCCTTGAGGTTTATGGTTTCCTCGATCTGGCGCGCTGTCGTGCTGAAGGACTTTTGCGGCAGCTGGTATTTCTCGACGACCGGCGGCGTCGACAGCACCTCTTTCACGGCTGCCGGGACCGGTCCCTGTGCCGTGGATGCTGGGGCGGCAGGAGCGGCTGAAGCCTTCGCTGCAGGCGATGCTCCCGAGCGCCTCTTCGCCGTCTTCTTGGGTGCCGGAGCAGGCGCGGTCTGCTCGACCACCAGAGGGGGTAGCAGCTCGGGCGGAGCCTTCGCCGGCTCTTGGCTGCGTGCACCCGTGGCGAGCGCCAAGCTGAGGCAGCCAGCGGCGAAAAGGCGAGGTGACTTGCTCGGCAATGCGAAAGTGGGCGCGCGCAAGCGCGAAGCGGCCGCGCATGGGCGGCGAGACTGGACAACCATTCGGGGTACGCTCGAACTGATGCGAATTGAGGAGTGCACGCGCGGCACGTCGTGGCCGCGACGGCGCGTTACGTTGGCGCCCTGCTGGGCCGATCAGCTCAAGGATGGGGGCCCGCGCGCCGAGTTTGCGCCGGTCTCTTCGAAGGCGTGAAACAGATCGCGCCCGGGATAAAACGACAGCTCTGCAAACGTGATGTCATGCCCGGCGGGGGCCAGCACAGGCTCGCTTAGGGCAACCCCGCCCACCGAAGCATAGGCGCAAAGCGTATGCTGGCTCTGCTTGGGGGTGGCGGGAACGGGCTTGCCGTCGGCGTCGAGCGTAATCGTCTGCGGCCCATGCCCCGTACAGAGCACGACCGTCATCTCTCCGACCGCCGAGGGTGCCAGCATGAAGCCGACCGGCACCAAAGCGCGCAGCGCAAACGCGAGGATAAACAGCGGAGTTAAAAATCGACGCACGACTGGACCCCGAACGCTATAGGATAGCGTTAAGGCACCCGCTGCGCGAAAGGCAATGTGACAGCCTCGCCGCGGTTCCATTGCGCCGTGGCCGTAGCGCTAATGACACAGACCTTCGGGTAGAGCTTCAGGTCAAACTCCGCAGCGGTTCGCATGATTGCTGCCCTGCCGGGCCCGCAGCTCAACTCTCAAAAGTTGGCGTCGAGCTCGATCGTACCATAGGTGCCGGCGCCGCCGCCGAACCCTGCGCCTCCTCCCCCGCTGCTGTCGCCGGAGCCGCTGACGAACTGGTGCCCGGCCACCAGGGTCAGCTTATGAGGCATGTCTTTGGTCAATGCGAAGGTGTACTTGGCAAATCCGCCGAGACGTTGTGCGTTGTAACCGGTGTCCCCGTCTACCGACCCATCGGGACCGATGAAGAGATTCTTGCAGACCCGCGCGCCCACACGCAGCTCGGCAAAGTAGGTGTCGAAAGCCGTCGAATATTCAGCGGCAAGACTCGTGGCGATGGGCTGCTTCTCGTCCTCAAAGTCGAAGCTTCCCGCCACTTTGACACCTGCTTTGGTTCCCCTGAGCTTGTTGGTCGGATCGTTCGGCGCGAGCTGCGAGTCCTGATAGTCGAGGCCGACGTAACCGCCGAATGTCGCGCCTCCCCGCACGACCTGATAGCCGGGCATAAGGTCGAACTGCCAAAGCTTGCCGTCGACGTTGCCGCCGGGGACGTCTGAGCTGGCGTAATTGTAAACCGCCAAGCTGCCGTACATGCGAAACAGGAAACCGTCTTTCGCCATGTCGTGGTTCAGCGCGACGATCGCCTCGTCGTACCAGTAGCGGGACTGCGGAGCGGCATCGAACCCGGTTATTACCTCATAGCCCTTGGTCTTCTTCTCGGCGCTGGCGGCACATGCAAAGAGAAGGACGCCGCACGAGGCAACCGTGTGTAGGGCACATTTGCTCGGGCGGATCGAGTTCATGCTTCGCTGATGGACGGCGAGCCAGTAGCACGCAAATCGGATGAGTAGCCGATTCGGCCCGACAACCGCAGTTTCGCATTCCGGTCAGTGGCGCGGCTCGCGAAGTCAGGCTTAGCTCACGCCGCCTTTTCCGTCTCGCCGGTAGAAGCTGACGGCCTTAGGGGCCCAGGCCGCTAGCAATAAGTGGACCTCAATAACGGCCTCGCCGGTACTCATCGTCGTAAGAACGGCCACGATAGTAGCGATCATCGTCACCACATGCGCCAAGCTCGTCCACTTGTACGAGATCGCCGTACCAGTTCACGTGGATGTGGTAGCGGATCCCGCGCTTGCAGGCGTTGAAGCTGTAGGGGAGGCTCGCCCTCTCGACACGAACGTCGTAGTAGCCAAGGCCATACAGCGTGTCCTTAGCCTCGTACAATGAGTGTGCGTGCGCGGTCGAAGCGCCGAGGGCGAGCGTCGTCAGGGCGACCGCTGCTCCAATATTTGTTCTCCACATTGCCGAACTCCGTCGTCAGATGTTGCCGTTCAAGGATTGGGCGGTGCCTGGCAGCTTCCCACGACGCGCCTGAACGCGATCAAATATCCTCGTTCATCTCGGGTTCATTTGAGAGTTCGTGTAAGGAACGCGCAAGGTACATGAACCCCCGCTAAACACGTTGTTTTGTTCGGCTTCAGCCGAAGACGCCTAGCATCAGCGTCACAAAATCACTGCGGCAGGCGAACGCTCGCGGAACTGCCATCTGCAA
>CAXMLT010000286.1:0-2412 GCA_964194245.1 uncultured Hyphomicrobium sp. | reverse complement strand
GAGCCGATCCGCGGCGGGCATCGGCGCCGCCCTCTTAGAACAGCTTCATGCCGGGCGGTAGGGGGAGGCCGCCCGGCATATCTTGCATCTTCGCCTGCAGTTGTGCCTCGAGCTTGCCTTTCGCCTCTTGCGCGGCCGCAACCACGAGGTCTTCGAGGATCTCCGTCTCGCCGGGCTTCATCAGGCTCGGATCGATGGTGAGCTTCTTCAGGTCGCCCTTGCCGCCGAGCACCACCTTGACGAGGCCGCCGCCGGCCTGGCCGTCGATCTCCATCTGGGCGAGCTCCTCCTGCATCCGCTGCATGCGGGACTGCATCTCGCCGAGCTGCTTCATCACGCCCATAAGATCTTTCATTCGCGCTACCTTCTCCTGGGGGAATACCCTCAGCCAGTGCCGGTGTCGTCTTTGGCAGGCCCGAGCAGCGTGCGCACCTCGGCGATCTTCGCGTCCGGGAACTCGTCAAGGATGGCCTTGACCGCGGGGTGCGTCTTCAAGGCGGCAAGCTCGGCTGCCTCGCGCTCGCGCCGCGCCTCAGCGATCGGCCGCGCGCCCGCGTCGTTCGATAGCAGCACAACCCAGCGCCGCTGCGTCCAAGCGATCAGCTTCTCGCGCAGCTCGTTGGCGATCTGCGGAGGTGCGCCGGGCCAAAGGAAGAGGTCGATCGATCCGGCCTGCGCGTCGAACTTCACAAGGCTGACGTGTTCTTCGAGGTGCACCTTCAGCTTGGCGTCGCGGCGCTCGGCTACGAGCGCGATGACCTCGGCGAAAGAGCGCGGATCGGCGATGGCACCGCTAACGGGCTCCGCGGTCGGCGCCTCGTCAATGATCTCAGCATCACCGTCCATTGCCTCGTCGGCCGGCTCCGCGGCACTCGCCCGCTCGAGCGCGGTATCCCGCGTGCTTCCGTTGTCTCGGATTGCCGGTTTGCCCGAGCCGCGAGCAAGCGCGTCGCCGCCGCCGAGCGTGCGGATGAGTTCATCGGGGGAGGGCAGATCGGCGGTATGTGCGAGCCGGATCAACACCATCTCCGCGGCAGCCTTCGCATTCGGCGCCTTGCCCGTCTCCTCCCAGCCCTTCAGAAGCATCTGCCAGGCGCGCGCGAGCAACGGCATGGAGAGGCGCTCTCCGATGCTGCCGGCGCGGCGGCGCTCCTCCGCGCTCAAGGCTTCGCTGCCGGCTTCCGCACCGACAGTGCGCGAGCGCGCCGCCGCGTGCACCGCCTCGGCGAGGTCGGCCAGCACCTGAGTCGGCTCGGCGCCGTCGCGGTGTAGAGCGTCGAGCGTCTCGAGCGCCGCTTTCGTGTCGCCGCGGAAGATCTGCTCAAGCAGGTCGAAAATGCGGCCGCGGTCAGCGAGGCCCAGCATGTCGCGCACGGTCGCGGCCGTGACATGCCCCTCACCCATGGCGATCGCCTGATCGAGCAGCGAGAGCCCGTCGCGCACCGAGCCTTCGGCCGCCCGCGCGATCATCGTCAACGCATCCGGCGCGGCTTGCGCGCCCTCGCTGGCGACGATCTTGGTGAAATGCGCGGCAAGCTCCGGCACGTCGACGCGGCGCAAGTCGAAGCGCTGAGTCCGGGACAGCACCGTCACCGGCACCTTGCGGATCTCGGTCGTGGCGAAGATGAACTTGACGTGCTCGGGCGGCTCCTCGAGCGTCTTCAGAAGGGCGTTGAAGGCGCCCTTCGACAGCATGTGGACCTCGTCGATGATGAACACGCGATAGCGCGCAATGAGGGGCTTGTAGCGCGCGCTCTCGATCAGCTCACGCATGTTGTCGACGCCGGTGTTGGAGGCGGCGTCCAACTCGACAACGTCGGGGTGCCGGCTTTCCATGATCTCGGCGCAGTGTCGGCCGAACCCCGGCATGTCGAAGGTCGGCTTCGAAACCGTGTCGGTCTCGTAGTTGAGCGCGCGGGCGATGATGCGCGCGGTCGTCGTCTTGCCGACGCCGCGCACGCCCGTCAGCATGTAGGCCTGCGCGATGCGCCCCGAGGCGAACGCGTTGCGCAGCGTCTTGACCATGGCCTCCTGGCCGATCAGGTCGTCGAATGTCTGCGGGCGATATTTGCGCGCGAGCACGACGTAGGGCCTCGACGCGCCGATCTCGGCGACGCCTTCGTCCGTCTTCGCGCTTTCCGTTTTCTTCTTCGCCATGGCCCTGAAACTACCGCCGTTACTTCGGCCCGCAGGGCCAGGGGAGCATCTTAGCGGAGCCAAGCTTCGCTTGGATGCGATCCGCGGGTCTTGGCGAAGCCAAGCTTCGCTTGGATCCCGCGCCCTCGCGGATGGCGTCCTGATCGCGACTAAGATCGGATCAGCGCCCGTGAGCGACATAAAGAGGAGGCTGGCGAACGACCCGCGTCCTGATCGTTAGGGCTGCTTCCTTCCGGACCTGACCCGGTTGGCGAG
>CAXMLT010000285.1:0-4994 GCA_964194245.1 uncultured Hyphomicrobium sp. | reverse complement strand
CTGCCACTGGCGCACCATGCCCATGTACTGGTTGTTGAGGATGAACACCTTCACCGGCAGGTCAAACTGCACGGCGGTCGAGCACTCCTGAATGTTCATCAGGATCGAGGCGTCCCCGGCGATGTCGATGACGAGCGACTTCGGGTGCGCGAGCTGCGCGCCGATGGCGGCGGGGAGGCCATAGCCCATGGTGCCGAGGCCGCCCGAGGTCATCCAGCGGTTCGGCTCCTCGAAACGGTAGAACTGCGCCGCCCACATCTGGTGCTGCCCCACCTCGGTGGTGATGTAGGTGTCGCGGTCCTTGGTCAGCTCGTAGAGCCGCTGCACAGCGTACTGCGGCATGATGGTGTCGCGCGCCTTCTTGTAGGCGAGCGAGTCCTTCGCCCGCCACTGCTCGATCTGCTTCCACCACGCCTTGTGCGCGGCCTTGTCGAGCTGCGGCGTCTTCGACTTCCAAATGCGCAGCATGTCCTCGAGCACGTAGGCGACGTCACCTAGGATGGGGATGTCGACGTGCACGTTCTTGTTGATCGAGGAGGGATCGATGTCGATGTGGATCTTCTGCGAGCCGGGCGAGAAGGCGTCGATGCGGCCAGTGATGCGGTCATCGAAGCGCGAACCGACCGCGATCATCACGTCGCAGTCGTGCATCGCCAGGTTGGCCTCGTAGGTGCCGTGCATGCCGAGCATGCCGAGCCACTGCTTGTCGGAGGCAGGATAGGCGCCCAGCCCCATCAACGTCGAGGTGATGGGAAAGCCCGAAAGCCGCACGATCTCGCGCAGGAGCTGGCTCGCCTTGGCGCCCGAATTGATAACGCCGCCGCCGGTGTAGAACACCGGCTTCTTGGCCTTGATCATCAGATCGACGGCATCGCGCACAGCCGCCTGGTCCGGCTTGACGCGCGGCTTGTAGGTCTTGTGCGCGATGTTCGATGGCCCGAGGTAGTTGCCGGTCGCGAACTGGATGTCCTTGGGGATGTCGACGACCACAGGCCCGGGGCGACCCGCCTTGGCGATGTAGAACGCCTCGTGCAACACGCGCGCCAGATCGTTCACGTTCTTCACGAGCCAGTTGTGCTTGGTGCACGGGCGCGTGATGCCCACCGTATCGCACTCCTGAAAGGCGTCGTTGCCGATCAGGTGGGTCGGCACCTGGCCGGTGATGCAGACGACGGGAATGGAATCCATCAGCGCGTCCGTGAGACCGGTAACGGAGTTGGTGGCACCGGGGCCGGACGTCACGAGCGCGACACCCACCTTGCCGGTCGAGCGCGCATAGCCCTCGGCGGCGTGCAGCGCACCGCCCTCCTGGCGCACGAGGATGTGCTTGATCTTGTCCTGCTGGAACAGCTCATCGTAGATCGGCAGCACGGCGCCGCCGGGATAGCCGAAAATGTGCTCGACGCCTTGGTCGATGAGCGCCGTGATCACCATCTCGGCGCCCGTCATCGTGCGTGCCATCGATCCACTCCAGACAAGAATGCCGCCCAAAGCGCACGCGAGGTGAAACGGTCCCCCTAAGTGCGCGGCCGGCGGCGCAGTCCAATGGCGGGGAACCTAGGCGACCAAAGTTGCCCGGTCAATCCTAAGGATCACTAAAACATATAAAATCGGCGCTGAAGCTTTCTGTTTCTTTCTCCGACATCCATTTCCACGCAATCATATTGCCGCGCGCCCAGGTAAGCTGCCGCTTGGCGTATTGCCGGGTCTCGGTCTGCGCTTCCCCGATTGCCTCCTCCCGGCCCAGCTCGCCGCGCACGTGCCGCAGCAGCGGGCGCACCCCCAGCGCATTCATGATCGGCAGGGTCGGATCGAGCCCCAGCGTGGCAAGCCGAGAGACTTCATCGAGGGTGCCTTCGCCCATCATCGCCTCGAAGCGACGCTCGATGCGGCGGTAAAGCTCCTCGCGTTGCGGCGAGACGACGAGGCGTATCGTGTCCGCTTCCCCCAGGACGGGCTCCCGCGGGGACTGCTGCCATTCGAGCAGCGAGACGCCGGAAGTCTCGAGCACCTCGAGTGCGCGCACGATCCGCTGCGTATCGCCCGGCGCCAGCCGCTCGGCCATCTGCGGATCGCGCGCGCGAAGCTTGCCGTGGAGCTCGCCCGGCGCCGTGGCCGCCGCTTCCGCCCTCCAGCGCGCGCGCACCTCGTCCGGCACGGCGGGCATCGGCGATAGGCCATCGAGCAGCGCCTTGAAGTAGAGCCCCGTCCCGCCGACGATGATCGGACGCAAGCCTCGCTCGCGCGCTTCCCTGATGGCGGCCGCGGCATCGGCGGCGTAACGCCCGGCCGAGTAGGCATCGCGGCCATCGACGAAGCCATAGAGCGCGTGGGGTACACGGACCTCCTCTTCGGCCGTCGGGCGCGCCGTCAGGATGCGCAGGTCGCGATAGACCTGCATGGAGTCTGCGTTGATCACGATGCCGCCGAGCTCGCGCGCAAGCCGTGCGGCGATGGCGGATTTGCCGCCAGCCGTCGGACCCGCAATGAGAATGGGACGCGCGTCGCTCATGGCGCCAGAGGTAGCCCAAATGGGGCTGCCCCGCACGGCCCGATGCGCGCCAATAGTTGATCGTCGTGCGCGGGCCTAGGGCCGCGGCGTCCGCGACGGGCGTCCGGATCGGACATGTTGCCGCCCAGGTTCCAGATGTATTCCGGCTTCCTGCGGCCGCTCGTCGAGCCCTGGCGTGACCGCCAAGGCACGTCGGATGCCGGATTTGGGCGCCGACATGGGGAGCAGGCCGCCGCCACGGGCTTGTCGCGCCGCATCGAAGCCGCTAGCCATTTACCGAGGGTTCGATGTGGCGGCGAGCGCCACGCTAGCGAGGTGCAGATGGCAGACGAGGCGGTCGTCGCCCAAAAGGGGCCCTATCAGGTAGAGCTCGCCGAGGGAAAACCGTATTTCTACTGCCGCTGCGGACGATCGCAGAAGCAGCCATTCTGCGACGGGACCCACAACGGCACGGGCATCGAGCCTCTGCGCTTCGTCGTCGACCACGCAGGCACATTCAACATCTGCGGATGCAAGCACACCGACGACGAGCCATTCTGCGACGGCTCACACTTGATACTCTGAACACTGTCTGCCGCAAGGCCAGGGGAAGATGGAATATTTCGTCCAGCAGCTCATCAACGGCCTGACGCTCGGCTCGATCTACGGCCTCATCGCCATCGGCTACACGATGGTGTTCGGCATCATCGGCATGGTGAACTTCGCACACGGCGACGTGTTCATGGTGTCGGCCTTCATCGCACTCATCCTCTACCTGCTGCTGACGGCCGTGCTCGGCATTACCGCGCTCGGCATCGCGCTTTTACTGGTGCTCGTGCTCGGTATGGCGCTGACCGCGCTGTGGAGCTGGGTGATCGAACGCATCGCCTATCGGCCCCTTGCGGGCTCGTTCCGCCTCGCCCCTCTTATCTCCGCGATCGGCATGTCGGTGTTCCTGTCGAACTTCGTGCAGGTGGTGCAGGGCCCGCGCAACAAGCCGGTGCCTCCCCTGCTCAACAACGTGATGTCGATCCCCGTTGGCGGCGGCTCGGTCACGCTGTCGGAGAAGCAGGTGCTGATCATGGTGGTGACGGTCGTGCTGCTCGCCGCCTTCTGGGTCGTCGTGCAGAAGACGCGACTCGGGCGTGCGCAGCGTGCCTGCGAGCAGGATCGGCGCATGGCGGCGCTGCTCGGCGTCGACGTCAACCACACGGTGTCGATGACGTTCGTCATCGGCGGGGCCTTGGCCGCCGTGGCCGGCCTCATGTTCATGGTCTACTACGGCGTGGTGAACTTCGCCGATGGCTTCACGCCGGGTGTGAAGGCCTTTACAGCCGCGGTGCTCGGCGGCATCGGGTCGCTGCCCGGAGCCGTGCTCGGCGGCATCCTCATCGGGCTGATCGAAACGCTGTGGTCGGCTTACTTCTCGATCGACTACAAGGACGTCGCCGCCTTCTCGATCCTCGCCATCGTCCTGATCTTCATGCCCTCCGGCATCCTGGGCAGGCCGGATGTCGAGAAGGTCTGACGGCATGGACGCGGGCGGGCAAAGCTCATCGAGGAGCGCGCTGCCGCCCCCGGCGATGCCGATGCGCGACGCGGCGAAAGACGCGGCTCGCTGGGCCATCGTCGCTTTCGGTCTGTGCTTCCCGATCGTTCTCCTGCGCACCGACCAGAACCTGTCGAACCGCATCGTGCTAAACGTGCGGCCGTGGCTTACGCTCGGGCTTGTGCTGACGGTCTTCGTCGGGCGCATGCTGTGGCTGCTCACCGCCCACGTGCAGCGCCCTAAGCCCTTCACCTTTCCGCGGCTCGATCTCGCGACCCACGGGGCGCGCTGGTTCCCATGGGTGGGGCTCGCCGCGCTGTTTCTGTTTCCGTTCCTGTCGCTCGCTCTTGCCGGTCCCTCCGGCGCGATCAAATGGGTCGATAATTTCGGCGTTCAGATCCTGATCTACGTGATGCTCGCCTGGGGCCTCAACATCGTCGTCGGGCTCGCCGGGCTGCTCGACCTGGGGTACGTCGCCTTCTATGCGGTCGGCGCCTATACCTATGCCATCATCGCCGCCTACGTGATCCCGGCCACGCTGCCGGCGCTCGGGCCCTGGGCCTTCTGGATCTGCTTACCCGTTGCCGGGCTTCTGGCGGCGCTCTGGGGCGTCATCCTTGGTTTTCCTGTGCTGCGCCTGCGCGGCGACTATCTCGCCATCGTCACCCTCGCGTTCGGCGAGATCATCCGGCTCGTGCTCATCAACTGGGTGGCGCTGACCAACGGCTCCTTCGGCATTCAGACGCCGCGCATTACCTTCTTCGGGCTGCCGTTCACCTCTCCCAGCGGCGGAACGACATTCTCGAGCCTGTTCGGGCTTGCGGGCAGTCCCACCGTCCACCGCTCGATCTTTCTCTACTACACGATCCTGGCACTGGCGCTGCTCGTCGCCTTCGTCACGCAGCGCATGCGGCGGCTGCCCGTCGGGCGCGCCTGGGAGGCGCTGCGCGAGGA
>CAXMLT010000284.1:0-11392 GCA_964194245.1 uncultured Hyphomicrobium sp. | reverse complement strand
GACGTGCACCGTGAAGAAGTAACCTGACGCCGCGGCGGGCTCCGGTCCGCCGCGCTGCTTGGCCGCCCTCTCGGAGAGTGCAAGGCTTATTGCTGGCCGGAGCCGTACTCGATACCGGCTGCGAAAGGAAGTTCTGAGGCGCAGCCAGGATCGTGGCAAGCGACCTAATGCAAACTCGTCTCAGCACTAACTCAGCAGTCGCTTTCGTCTCATCCGCAGGCTCCCAATGGGTCCGAGGAGAACCCTCTCAGCTTCCTCCTCCAACGCCAACTCGTGACGCGAAAGGTAGATAAGCCGATGTTGTCGCCGATGATTGCGCCGGCAACCGCGGCGGCAATTACAGGCGCTATGCTTTCGCCTCGATGCCCCGCATGCAAAGAGGCCATGACCAGGATCGTCTCGCCAGGCAGTGGCAGCCCCATGCTCTCGAGCCCAATCGTGAGTGCGCGAGCGCCCACTAGCCATACTCGGCGAGGAATTGGTGGAGCTGATGCAGCAGTGATCGCCTCCGGTGCGCTGAAGCGGGATGTAGCGCTGCGCCGTATCGCATCTAGGGTCGCGGGAACCCCAGAGACGTGTCGATTTCTGTCAGCGTCGGAAGCACCATCTTATCAAGACCGGCTCTCGCGAACACAGTGAAGTCGTCGTGGATCGCCTTGTCCCACAAAGTGCCATTGCTGAGTGACTTGCCCTTGTTATCTAGGTAGATGCGCTTAGCCTCCTCGGCGTTTCCCGAAAAGAGCAACGCGTGCGCGAGATTGCCTTTGAGCCAGAGCAGGTCCGGGGCTAACGCCACTGCTCGTTTGCCGGCATCCAGCGCTTCGGGAAACGATTGGGCGAGAACGGCTGACCAGGCGAGGTTGCCATTGGCTATTGCCGTATTCCGCCCTGGCTGTCCATTGTTGCTGGTTTCGTCCAGCGTGCTGAGCTGGACGGACATCCGATCGTCGATGAGCGCGTTGCCATAATCGCCAGCCCTAATCCTCGAAACAGAACGGTTGTGGTAGTAGGTCGGTCGGTTTGGCTCGAACTCAATCGCTTTCGTCAACTCCGCAATCGCTCCGCTGGTATCACCTTTCGACAAGTACAGTCGCGCAGCTAAATTGTGAGAAGCCGGGATGCGCGGGTCCAATTTGATCAGTTCTTCCGCATCTGCAATCGCGCTTTCATAGTCCTTCTTGATAGCGAAAGCCGTGGCACGCCGCTCGTAGGCCGTCGCATCGTTCGGATTATTGGCGATGAGCTTGCCACAAGCCGCGATCTTGCCGTCGGGCTCGCCAACGGTCTGCAAGCAAGCTTCGCGGGCGCCGGCTGGCGACCAAGTCGTTTGGATCAGGGTGACGACTTGCCCCTGGGAGGTCCAGTTCGGATAGTATTTTCCCCGCTTATTGCAGCATACACTGTCCTTGTCGATCAAACGCAGATGCGCAAAGCCGCTGCGTTGCTCGATGCTGCTTCGGGTGACCGCGGAGGCAGACCAGTCCAAGGGCGCAGAAAACTTCACATCGAACAGCGAAAAGCGAACCGGTTGCTTTTTGGCTCTGAGAACGCTGAACCAACTCCCCTCCTGGGCTCGCCCTCGGACTTCCATCATGGTCTGCAGGGGAGCAAGGATTTCGGGTGCGCCTTTCGCTTGATCGATGCCGGCTGGCGAAAGTTCCAACGCCTCGCCGAAGCTCAAGATATGGAAGGTAACGCGAACTCCGGGGATCTTCCACGTCGCTTGCGACGCCTCAAGCTCCGAAAGCATGTCCAAAGCTGTGCGCAGCCCGCTGTTGTCCCAGTAGGCGCCGTCAACGACTTGGATGGCATGCCCCAGGCGCATCTGCTCAGGACTGGCGAGTGCTGCACCCGTCACCAGTGCTGTCGGAGTGATGTAGGGAAAGCGCGCGCTGATAGCCACAGCGCTGCTTAGCTTGAGATTCACGTCCGGCGCAAATTCCAACAGGTGCAGGCTGTCGAAGTATTCCTGGCCGCCAACAATGCGGCGGGTCTGGTCTTCGCCGAGCTGCTTGTTGAGTTCGTCGTATGCATATTTTTTCCGGTCCGGATCCTCAAGGATCGCTTCCATGTCCATCTGGAAGTGATCCTCGAGCTTCTTCTTGATCGAATCCGAGACCAAGCGATCAAGGCTCCGATCGACCGTCTTTCCCGAAAAGTAGATTTGGCCGACCAGGAACGGCGTCGAACGCCACACCAAGGTTCCATTCAAGATCATCGCCGGCGAGGCGCTCGAAGCGTTCCAGTGGGAGAAAAAGGGCGCCCGCAGGGGGTTCTTCCAGCCCGGTTCTTTTGCGCGGTCGAAAGCATCCTCAAAGGACGTCTCCAATGCGTCGACGCGATTGTACGGCATAGGTCGGAAGGGCAAGTACCGGTTGGGCACCGGTAAGATGGCAGCAGGCAAGTCGACATACAGGAAGGTTGTCAGCAGCGGCGAGATGAGGTCCTGGCTGAAGAATTCGCGGACGACGGTTTCATATCGTCCGGGCGTGGACGGCGAGGCGCACGGGTGCTGAGCGAAATCGGCAGGAATATTGTCCGAGATCGCTGCGAACACGCTAGCACCAAGGCTGCCTCCAGAAACGCCACTGATGGCGAAGACTTGGTTGCGAAAACTGGGGCAAAGATCTTGCAGCCGGCTCAGCGTGAGCGCAGCGTGGTAGGCCGCGTAATATCCTCCACCTTGGGCGGCCACGATGAACACGGGAAACTCGTGCTCATCACCTCCGCTGGTATCTCGCCCCGCCACGCGAACCTTCAGCCATTCAGCAAATGCTGCAGGGAGGGATGGAATGCCCCGCGCGCGAAGTATCGCCTCGGTGCGCAGCGATGGGTCAATAACGGGCAGCTTTACGGGAGGGGTTGCGCGGTTGGATTCGACCTGCGCTGCGACCTGGGCCCACCGCTCGCGGTAAATTCTTCGATATTCCTCCGAGCGACGTGTAGCGTCGTGTTTGGTGAGATAGGTCTTCGTCACCTCATCAGTAAACAGCGCTACAGGATATGTGCCGCTGGGTTTGACGAGATAGGCGACGATGGCGCAGCCGATCAGAACAACCACCACCGATTGGTTGAAGGCACGCCCACCTCGTTGAATGAGGCGTGTGATCAACACGAACATGGCGACAAACACCACCAGGTAGGTGATGAACCCGAACCTCGACACGAGCGCGGGAAGGCCCATGTACCGGCTTGGTAGCACGCCGTGCGTGCCCTCAGCTCCGAACGTCATGTCTGCGACGCTGACAAAAACTCCGACGTAGATACTGATAAAAGCCGCGGCGACGGGGATCAGCAAAGCGATTAGAAATCGCCTCGATCGGAACAATCACGGAAACCGTCTGCACCGATTTATGTACCAGGCACCGGCCAGGGCGCCGGCTGGAAAAGTGAGAAGGATGGCGATCAGCCCGTACCAGCAGAAGGTCGCCAGCTGTAAGGCGACAGGATCCGCCAAATACGAGTGCCGTATCCTGTTTAGCGTCGTTAGGACGCCCACCAACGGTAGTACGCCCGCGCTGAAAGAAAGTAGAAGGACGAAGCCAAGGCGACGTCGGCTATCGACGTCGTGGGCGTCCACCACAGCGGTAGCGACGGTCGCCGTTAGCGTCCAGCTCAGGATGAGCAGGTAGAATCCGCACAACGTAACGACGGTCAAGGCCTCGGCATTCGATCGGCCACTCGCCGATTCAAGGAAGATCGCGGCGTGCTCGTAAGCGTACTGGTTGCGGCCGAGGATGATGAAGAGAATGACTGAAAGCAGTAATGTTGAAAAAGCACGAACTAAAACTCTGAAGTACCACATGAACGTCCCCCTACCGACCTCAACGCAACACCGACCTTTCCTGCCAATCGCCGACAGAATTTATCTCGTGTCGGATCGTTTGACACGGTCAAAAAGTCATCGCTGGATGGCGGAGGCGCAGAGTTACATGAAGCTGTCCGCAAAGGCGTCGTCACAGGATCAGTGAGCGCTTTCCTGTCCTGGGCGTAGGCAGTGGAACAGGAAATGAGGCCACGGGAGCCGTCGCTCAGGAAATGACGGAGAGCGTGAGGCAAATGGTGGCCCTCGGACGCGTACGGCGTCGAAATTACTATCCCCTGATAGCGCTCAATGTGTGATCGAGGTATTCGTTCAGCGCGGACATCGGTCCTTCGCAAACAACTGTGTCACCACCGTTCACGAGGAGCCACCCGTCGCTGGGGCGCCACTTCGGCCACAAGCCAACCGCCTTTGCCTTTTGGTAGACCCGCTCTTTTAGCGCCGTGTCAGCGGCCTCAAGTAGCTCGCGGCATCCAAGTGTCTTAGAGCTGGTGTGGAGATCGTCCCGCTCCTCTACAACGTAGGCTTCTAGGAGGTCGTCTACCGCCTCCTCGAGCTGCTCGGTGCTGAACTTCTTCAGTTCGTCATACCGGTCACTACTGCCGACGATGAATTCGCGCGGGACCGAGGGGTGCATCGGGACCTCGCCATCGAACTCGATGAACTTCACGAGACATTGCAAGATCTCATTGTGGGGATGCCGCGTCTCTGCGTTTGCGAATTTGTTCACGTCGATACTCATGGCCCACTCCTTCACTACCGCTAGTGGCGGCTCGACCAGCGAAATCGGCTCACTTCCTCTTGCCGGCGGGATTGGCATCCCGACTGAGCCGCCGCGAGACTTCCTCGGCAATGAGACCGCGCAAGCGTCGTGCCTCAGCTTCAAGGCGTTGCGCACTCTGCTCGATTTTCTTCATCTCGGAATCCGTCAACCGTCGTCCTCGCTTCCTCTGGCTGGCGGATCGGTACGGTGGGGAGCGATCGCTCGCAAGCGCTGCAGTAGAACCTCGGATGCGCCGGCGTAGCTGTTCGTGAACCGTCTCACCGGCCAGACGATCGTGCTCACCAGATCGCAGGCCTCCGAAGGCATCCTGTCATGGTAGGCGCTGACGTTCGTCGCTAGTCGCTGCAATCTCTCGTCTGTCTCGATGCCAGAGATGTAGCGATCTAGGCCATCGACGAACTGTTGCCGCGGATCGTATTGGCGCATGCATACCTCCCTACCAAGGGAATTTGACCGATGCGCCCACCATTACGACAAGTGCCAGTACGAGCAGGTACATTGGTGAGAGGAACGAGCGATCCATGATCGCCAGGATGACCGACAACACGACAAGCACCACCGTGACGATGAGCCAGACATTCGCGTTCATTTGATCCTCCGAAATTGGACTACTTCCTCCTGCTCGCGGCTTTGCCACGCTTCTGCTCGACGTGCTCCTCGAGCACGATCTGAATGTACGGTCCGAGCTTACGCTTGTCTGTGTCCGCCAGCTTTTGTAGGGCCGCCTTGAGTTCGGCGGGGATGCGATAACTAACGACAGCATCTTTTGCCATGTGGGTTGTGCGCTTTTGTAAGTGGACCGCGCACATGATCAGGTTCGAAGTTCAGTAGGTCAAGCGGCTCCGCTCAGCCGTGCACAGGAAAATAAAACGGGCCCCGAAGGTGGTTGCACACCGACGAGGCCCTAACTTCGATCGAAATTAACGGAGACCGACCGCCGGATTTCTTGAGCGGCCCGACTCGGTGCTATGCACCACGGTATGATCAAGAACCGCGAAGAAGATTGTCTTGCCATGGCGCAAAGGTTGGCGCTCACGGGAGATTTTCGCGACTCCACGGACATTGAGCACGAACTTCGATTCAAGCACGGCCGATCTGAAGCCGAAGAGGTGCTGGACGACGATCGCATCCGCTCCGCGCTGGACCAAGTGTGCGATCAGCGCTGGAAACTGGGCCAACCCAATCCTAAACGCCTCGGCCGGAACTCTATGCCCCGGTGATGCATGGAACACCTCCATGCAGTGCTCAGCGGGATCCAAGACGCTCAGTCAGGTTCCTCGAGCGGGCCCCGTTTGAACGACACCGGATGCGCCGTTTGATGCGTCATCTGTTGCAGCCGGCGGGCCGCAAAGATTGTCGCGCCGAGTACGCCGAGCTCGACCAAGGCGAGTGCGCTTAGGGGTATGCTTCTCAGATTGGCGAGGAAAGTGGTGTAGTCCGATTCGACGACGACCAGCCCTATCGCAAGGACGAGCAACGCTACCGAGAAGGCAAGGCGGCCCGAGCGAAATATGCTGCGCACATATCTTACGATGGGCTTTAGGTTGTAACCCCGAACGAATATGTCTCCTCGTTTGGAGGAGGCGAAAGCGGTGTTGAGCAAGGCAACTAACCCCCAGCAGAATGCCTCTACCAGGATGCATCTGTTCGCCAAGGGAAACAAGAAGCTCGAGGACTCTCTCACTGCTTTTCCTCGATTCCATGGGGTCTTACGGCTCTAGGTCCCTGAAGATCTCCGACAATACTTGTGCAAAGGTCTCTAATTCGCTTGAGGCGTTGCGGATCCGTCCTCTAGCGCTTAGAACGGCCTGGATGACAACGTTTCGTCTGCGAGCATGGGTCTGAAAGTTCGAACCCAAGGAAGTGATCAACAGATGATCGCGCGCATCTACAAGCCAGCCCGCACGGCGATGCAGTCGGGGGAAGCTCGCACCAAGGAGTGGGTGCTGGAGTTTGCGCCCGCGAGCCCGCGCGAGATCGACCCCCTAATGGGATGGACGAGCTCGCGCGACATGAAGGCCGAGGTGGAGCTCGCCTTCGACACCAAGGAGGAGGCGATCGCGTACGCAGAGCGCGAAGGTCTCGCCTATCAGGTGTTTGAGCCGCTTCCGCGCCGGCAGATCCGCAAGTCCTACGCCGACAACTTCAAGTTCGGGCGCATCGGCCGCTGGACGCACTGAGCTGCGGTTCACCGCGCCGCGTTGATCACTGGCCGCGCACGCTCAGCCCTGGACGTTCCGTTCCTGCGCGGCGCCTTTGTCAGCATGGCTCGGGATCCACTGGCCGCATTCGCAAGGAACCTCGCCGCTGACTTCGGTCGCGAACGCTTCCTTGCTCGCAAACAGCCAGGAGTGTCTGTCCCAGGACGGGAACGCCATCTTCCCGCGTGTGACATAGGTCACGCGCATGCCGTCGATCTTCACGATCCTGCGCACCTCGTTGGTCGGCGTCGTGTAGCATTTGCCGACGGCTATGGACGCGTAGCGTATCGCCATCAAACCCTCCTCCTCGTTCTTTAGGCGGAACGCGAGACCCAGGCGCGCGCGATGGGGCACCCGTCAGGAGAGCTAAACGGTGCAAAGCGGGCGCGGAAAGAAGAAAAGAAGAAGACCTTATCTGCGCGAGCGGCAGCGACGACGCGATGTGAGCGCAACAGCGCGGGGTTGCGAACGCAAATCGAAATTCTCGATTAGGCCAGCAAAACTTCTTATAAGCCGCGCGCTTGTCACCGCTTCGTTGATGGGGCACATCGCAAGAGACTAACCCGCTCCTCGTCACCGTTCATGCAGAAGGCGCTTCATGGGCAAGCCAGCGAGCAAGGACCCTCCGCATGTCGCTGCCTCCGAGATCGCCTACCCAATCTCGGAGCTGGCTGAGGTGGTCGCTGCGCTGCGCGTCTCGCGTGAAGTAACGAACAACGTGCGCTATCGCGGCTCGGTGCGCGAGCTGCCCTCGCGCGTCGCGCTGCGCCAGATCGTCGACGGATTGATCGCGGCTCTGTTTCCGACGCACTACGGGCGCCCGGCGCTTTCGAACGAGAAAATCGACTACTTCGTCGGGCATACGCTCGACCTAGCGCTGTCATCGCTGACGGTGGAGGTGCGGCGCGGCCTGTCGTTCCGCCCGGATCTGGAGGGCACCGACATCGCCACGACCGCAACAGAGATCACGCGGGAGTTCACCAAGAGGCTGCCCGACATCCGTGCGCTGCTCCTCAGCGACCTGCTCGCCGCCTACGAAGGCGACCCCGCAGCCTCGAGCGCATCCGAGATCCTGCTCTGTTATCCGGGCATCCGCGCCATCATCCACTATCGCTTGGCACACACGCTGCACCAGCTCGGTGCGCCATTCATCGCGCGGCTGATCTCGGCCATCGCGCACGCCGAGACGGGCGTCGACATCCATCCCGCCGCCGAGATCGGCAGTGCCTTCTTCATCGACCATGGCACCGGCGTCGTCATCGGGGAGACGACGGTCATCGGCTCGAACGTCCGCCTCTATCAAGCGGTGACGCTCGGCGCCAAGCACTTCCCGGTCGACGAGGACGGCATCCTGATCAAGGGCAACGCGCGCCATCCCATCATCGAGGATGACGTCGTGATTTATGCCGGCGCCACCGTTCTGGGCCGCATCGTCGTGGGGCGCGGCTCAACGATCGGCGGCAACGTGTGGCTTACGCAGAGCGTCGCGCCCGGCAGTCACATAACGCAGGCGCAGACGCGCCGCCTCCCCAACGACGAGGCCATCATGCACAAGCTCGCTGCTGCGGCCGATGAGCCGGACCGCGCGCCGTTCGAGCTGCATCTCGCGTCCGATCAGTGAGGCGGTGCGTGCGATGGCGTCCGCTCGTGATTGGCTAGCGCTTTCCGGCGCTTCGCTGCCGCCCGGCGCTACGCCGGAATGCGGCGCGGAATATGCTCATGAAAATTTCTGCTTTTGCTCCCGGCGGCGCCACGCTTAGTTTCAATGTGTCGCTCCGCAAGGGGCGGGAATGTCTGCGGGAGGGCTCTCTTGTTCGGCAAGCGAGGTGACCCAAATGACAGCTACTCTGATCGTTCCCGGCTGCGGGGGCAGCGGGTCGCGCCATTGGCAAAGTTGGCTTGAAGCACAGATCCCGGGCTCGCAGCGGGTGGCGCTGCCAGATCCCGACCGCCCCGATCTTTCGGCGTGGGCGGCGGCGGTTCGCTGGCATATCGCCCGGCAATCCAATCCGCTTCTGATCGTGGCACACGGCTTTGGCTGCCTCGCCGCCGTCCAGGCCGCCTCCGACTACAGCGAGCGGATAGCGGGTGCGATGCTCGTGGCGCTTCCCGATCCCGACAACTACCGCGTCACGTCGCTCTTGCCCGAGACGCCGCTCGCGTTTCCGACGGTCGTCGTTTCGAGCACCAACAATCCGCGCATGCGCTCGGACAAATCGGCGTTCTGGGCCGGCTTCTGGAGCGCGAGCTTCGTCAGCATCGGCGCGGCGGGCAGCATCGACGAGGATTCCGGGTTCGGGCCGTGGCCGCAGGGGCTCGAGATCCTCGATCAGCTCAGAAGCCTACCGCCTGCCCACGTGGCCGCGGCCGCAAAGAGCATCAACCGGGCGACGCTCGCCGTGTGAGATCGTCGTGTTAGCGCATTGGCTCCGCGTCGCGAACGTGGAGCCGAACGGAGCGGCTCAGCCGGTGAACAACACCAGCGCCTTCTCGACCGTGTTCCAGATGCCCCAGGCGAGCGGGATGCCCACCAGCAGCCAGAACAGCACGGCCTTGAAGGTGATGCCTCCCATGCCGATGCCGAACGATCCCGTCGTCTGTGGGCCGGCGGATGAGGCGTGCTTTGCCTTGTCGGCGGCCACGTCGGCCTCGCTCATGTGCCACTTCGGATTGACGGGGTGCACGAGCAGGTTGGCGACGAAGCCGGCGACCAGCAGCCCTGCAAGCGTATAGAAGATCGGCCCGTAGATCTGGTCGGGCGCGATGCCCGCGGCTTGCCGCGTGTCGTGCATGTAGTTGACGATGACGGGCCCGACGATGCCGGCCGTCGACCAGGCCGTGAGCAAGCGCCCGTGGATGGCGCCGACGAACTGGGTGCCGAACATGTCGGCGAGATAGGCGGGTATGGTGGCGAAGCCGCCTCCGTACATGGAGGCGATTATGCAGATCGCGCCGACAAACAGCGCCAGGATCTTCCAGTCCGCCGCGAACGATGCCAGCACGTAGAGGGCGGCCCCCAGGACGAAGAAGATGAAATAGGTTGTCTTTCGCCCAAGGTGGTCGGAGGACGACGCCCAGGCGATGCGGCCGAAGATATTGAACAGCGAGATGAGGCCGACAAAGCCCGCGCCGACGGCGGCAGCTTTTGCTGCCAGCGCGACGTCCTTCTTGATGTCGAGGTAGGCGAGCGCGGACTGGCCGATGAGCTGGCCGCCGAAGGTTTCCTGCAGCATGGGCGAGGCCGCGCCGATGATGCCGATGCCGGCCGACACGTTGAGGCAGAGGATGAGCCACAACAGCCAGAACTGCGGCGTCTTGTGCGCATCCTTGAGGTGCACGTTGTTGGACGTGATCATGCGGTTGCCGTTGGCGGGCGGCGTCCACCCTTCGGGTTGCCAGCCGGCCGGCGGCAGCCGGTAGCCGAAGGCGCCGATCAGCATGAAGGCGAAATAGATCGCAGCCATGGCGATGAAGGTTTGCCAGACGCCGACGTCGGTCGCTGTGCGAAAGCCGCTCCAGGCGAGCGTGTGCTCGATCCCCGTGAAGGGAACGGCGAACGTGTAGGCACCGCCTTGCAGGCCATTCATCAGGATGGTGGCGAGCGGCGAGCCGATCATGGCGCCGCCGCCGAAGCCCATGATGGCCATGCCGGTCGCCATGCCGCGCCGGTCGGGGAACCACTTGATGAGCGTCGAGACCGGCGAGATGTAGCCGAGGCCCAAGCCGATGCCGCCGATCACGCCCGCACCAAGCCACATGAGCCAAAGCTGATGGATGTAGACGCCCAAGGCGCCGATCAACAAGCCCCCGCACCAGCACAGTGCCGAGACGAGACCCGCCTTGCGCGGCCCGACGCGCTCGAGCCATCCACCCCAGATCGCCGCGGAAATGCCGAGCAGCAGGAAGAAGAACGTGAACATCCAGCCGAGGTCGAACTGGCTCCAGTTGCAGTCCGTGGCAAACAGCGCCTTCAGCGTGCCGGCGGACTTCTCACCGAACGTGACGGCGCCCGCGGAGCACTCCGGCACCGCCTTCCCGTCGGCACCGAGGACGGCGCTCTGCAGCGGTTTCCAGAACACGGAGAAGCCGTAGGCCATGCCGATGCAGAGATGGATGCAGAGCGCCGCCGGCGGCACGAGCCAGCGGTTGAACCCCGGCTTGGCGATGATCCGCTCCCGCGATAGGAGCGCAGGCGAAACGGCCCCCGCGGTTGCGCTGGCGGTCGTCATGACGCGTTCTCCCCCCAAACGAGCTGCATACCCCTTCAGGGCACACCGCTTTTCCTTGTTCTTCAAACATTTCTGCCACGGCTTTGGCGTCACGATCAATGCTCTCGAGCCCGCCCACGGGCCTGATGCTAGGGAGCCTCCAAGATAACGGACGGCGGGGTGGCGCTGGCGCGAGTGGGCCCGCGGATGCCTAGGGAAGGGCGCGGTCCAAGCGGGGAGTACGGGCCTCCCCCAGCTTGCGTTCGGGGGACGGGGGGCGTATCCGGGGACGGCGCTGGCCAGAGCAGGCGCGGTTGGCGCCGCAGGATCCCGTAGCTCAGTTGGATAGAGCATCTGCCTTCTAAGCAGAGGGTCG
>CAXMLT010000283.1:0-2034 GCA_964194245.1 uncultured Hyphomicrobium sp. | reverse complement strand
CGGCAGCACGCAATCGAACATGTCGATGCCGCGGCGGACCGCCTCGATGAGGTCCTCCGGCGTGCCGACGCCCATGAGATAGCGCGGCCTCTCCGCCGGCAGAATCGGCACCACGCCGTCGAGCGTCGCCAGCATCAGCTCCTGCCCCTCGCCGACCGCGAGGCCGCCGACCGCGTAGCCGGGAAAATCCATGGCGACGAGTGCCTCCGCCGAGCGACGCCGCAGCTCGGCGTCCGTGCCCCCCTGCACGATCGCGAATAGGGCCTGGCCGGGCTTTGCCTGGCGAGCAAATGCGGTGCGCGCGCGCTCCGCCCAGCGCAACGACAGCTCCATCGCCTCCTCCGCCCGCGCCCGCTCGGCCGGCAGCTCAATGCACTCGTCGAGCTGCATTTGGATGTCGGAGCCGAGCAGGCACTGGATCTCGACGGCGCGCTCGGGGGTGAGCATGTGGCGCGAGCCGTCGATGTGCGACTGGAAGCGCACGCCCTCCTCGGTCACCTTGCGGATCTTGCTGAGCGACATGACTTGAAAGCCGCCGGAATCGGTGAGGATGGGGCCGTCCCAGCGCATGAAGCCGTGCAGGCCGCCGAGGCGCGCGACGCGCTCGGCGCCGGGGCGCAGCATCAGGTGATAAGTGTTGGCGAGCACGATGTCGGCGCCGGCGGCGCGCACCTGCTCGGGGTAGAGCGCCTTGACGGTCGCCGCCGTGCCGACTGGCATGAACGCCGGCGTGCGGATAATCCCGCGCGGCGTCGCGATCTCGCCGGAGCGGGCGGCGCCGCTCTGCGCGATCAATCGGTAGCCGAACCTGGGCAACGCTTCCTGCATCGTTCTCCACACGCGCCGCGAGCAACTTCACCTCTCCCGGCGGGAGAGGTCGTGAGCTCGGCGCCAGCCGAGCGAGCGGGTGAGGGGTTACGCTCTCAAAGAGGCGCACCACCCCTCACCCGGCTGTCGCGCTGACGCGCGGCAGCCGACCTCTCCCCATGGGAGAGGTAAGGTTCAGCGGTTTCCTCTACCTACCCTTTCTGTTGGGCAGACGGAAACAGCAGGCACGCGTCGCCGTAGGAATAGAAGCGATAGCCGCTGCTGAGCGCGTGCGCATAGGCCGCCTTCATCACGTCGAGCCCGGAGAACGCCGAGACCAGCATGAACAACGTCGAGCGCGGCAGGTGGAAGTTGGTCATGAGGGCATCGACGGCGCGGAAGCGATAGCCGGGCGTGATGAAGATGTCGGTCGGCCCGCGGAAAGGTTGTATCTCGCCTGAAGCCGCCGCGCTTTCGATGAGCCGCAGCGACGTGGTGCCGACCGCCACGAGACGCCCGCCAGCCGCGCGAGCATCGTTGAGCGCCGCCGCGGTGGCGCCCGTCACCTCACCCCACTCGGCGTGCATCTTGTGCGCGCTCGTGTCCTCAGCCTTCACGGGCAGGAACGTGCCGGCGCCGACGTGCAGCGTCACGAAGTGGCGCGAGATGCCGCGTGCGTCCAGCGCCGCCATCAGCTCCGGCGTGAAGTGCAGCCCCGCGGTCGGCGCGGCCACGGCGCCATCGTGCGCGGCGTAGATCGTCTGATAGTCGCGGCGGTCGGCATCCTCCGCCGCGCGCCGGCCAGCGATGTACGGCGGCAGCGGCATCCGGCCGACGCTGGCGATGGCGGCGTCGAGATCGGCGCCGGCAAGATCGAAGGCAAGCGTCACCTCGCCGTCCTCGCCCCGCTCCGCGACGGTCGCGTCCAGCGCACCCGCGAGGCACATGCTCTCGTCGTGCCCGAAGTGCAGGCGGTCGCCCTCCTTGAGGCGCTTTGCCGGCCGCGCCAGCGCGAGCCAGCGGCTCGCATAGCGCCGCTCGATCAACGTCACCGAAATGTGCGCTTCGAGGTCGCCGCGCCGGCGCACGCCCTCGAGCGCCGCCGGGATCACGCGCGTGTCGTTGAACACGAGCGCGTCGCCTTCGCGCAAGAGCTCCGGCAGCTCGCGCACGATGCGGTCCTCGAGCGTGCACCCCCCCTCACCCGGCTCGCATGCTGCGCATGCC
>CAXMLT010000282.1:0-3659 GCA_964194245.1 uncultured Hyphomicrobium sp. | reverse complement strand
GGCGATGCCGGCGAGCACGCCCTTGAAGGTTGCTTCGAACGCGCCGATGAGCGCGGTGACGATGGTGCCGCGCTTGATGAGGCCGCCGAAGTAGAACGGCAGCTCGTAGCGCAGGCGTGCTACCTCCAGGCGTAGCCCCAAAAGGAAGCTCAAGCCCGCGGTGACGGCCGCGAACAGGAACGGATAGTGGAACGCGAAGGCGGCGATGCCGGCGACCGCTGCCAGCTCGCACGCCATGATGAGCCCGTTGACGATTATGCGCAGGATGATCATCGGCCGCCCGTACGAGCGCTCGCGGCCCCTTTGCAGCGCGCGACGCCCTCTCCCCGCCGCGAGCCTAGCGCGAAGCGGCGGGGCGGAACAATGGGCAGCGCTAAGCGAAAGCTATCGGGCCAGCGAAGACACCGACTGCGGGGCGTGGCAGGTGGGATCGCTCGCGCGCGTCAACTGCGCCTCGAAGGGGAACGAGCGGCGGTAGGCGCGGAACACTCCGCCGGTGTCGCCGATGAGCTGCAGCGTCGCCGGCGCACCGTCGGCAGCCGGCGTCAGGTACGAGTGAATGACGTAGGGTTCGGTGCCCCGGGCGAGTTCGAGCTTGCCGCTGAACGCCAGGCTCTCGCCTTCGAGCGTTCCGCCGTCGAGCTTGAGCGCGGTCGCCCCGCACGCGTCGTTGTCGCCGATCTTGATGCCGCACCAGCCGGCCCCGCAGGCGACGATGTCGAGCGTGAGCTTGCCGCCGGCCTCCCGGGCGTAGCTATCGCCCTGCCAGCGGCCGCCGATGTCGGAGGCTTTGAGCTCCGCGGCACCCGCATTTGACACGAGCGGCATCGCCGCTCCGAGGACACAAATTGCGCTCACCATTACTTTCAACATGACGTGCCTCGAACCTCTCTGACCCATGCTCGACGCCACGACAGCAGCAAGCCCCGCAGGCGAATTTATGTCTCGCGCTCGGCGCTTCGTTACGCAAACTCCGCGACTTGCCGTCATTTCCTTGGTCTTGCTGCTCGCTGTCCCGACCGGCCTCGTCGCCGTATTCGAGGGCGCCGCGCTGATGCCGCTGCCCTTCAACCTGCACCTCGTCGACGTGGAGCTTCCGGGGATCTTCCGGTTGCACATGCTCGCATCGGGCGCGGCCTTGCTGCTCATTCCCCTCACCATCGCCGTGCGCCGCGACCGGAGCTGGCACAAGCCGCTCGGACGTCTCACGGCCGTCATGGTCGTGCTCGGCGGATTGACCTCGCTGCCTGTCGCTTTCTACAGCCATTCGGTCGCCATGGCGCGCGCCGGGTTCTTCGCCCAAGGCATCGTGTGGCTCACTCTGATCGCGCTGGGCGTTGCCGCCATTAGGAGGCGCCAGTTCGCCGACCACGCCCGCCTCATGCTGGCGATGGCGGCGGTTGCCTCCGGCGCGTTGTGGGTGCGCCTCACGACCGCGGTAGTGACCCTCGGCGGCTTGCCGTTCGATCAGGTTTACGGCTGCGTTGCCTGGCTCGGTTGGATGGTCCCGCTCGCCGTCGTCACGCTGCTGCCGATGCCCTACGCGCCGGCTCGCCGCTAGCCCTCGCCTCTCCGCGCCGCTTCGACTAATTTGCCGCGCATGACTCCATCCAAAGACATCTCCCGTCTCATCGAGATCATGGCCGCGCTGCGTGATCCTGCGAGCGGCTGCCCCTGGGACCTCAAGCAGACCTTCGCGACGATCGCGCCCTACACCATCGAGGAGGCCTACGAGGTCGCCGATACGATCGCGCGCGGCGATCTCGACCACTTGAAGGACGAGCTTGGCGATCTGCTGCTGCAGGTCGTCTATCACGCGCGCATGGCCGAGGAGCGCGAGGCGTTCGCGTTCGCCGATGTCGTCCAGGCGATCACCTCAAAGATGATCCGCCGCCACCCGCACGTGTTCGGCACGGAGGCGGAGCGCGCAGCCGGCGCCGAGCCTGGGTTCTGGGATCGGGCCAAGGGCGCGGAGAAAACGGCGGACAACGCAGGGGCCGGCCTGCTCGACGACGTACCGGTTGGGCTGCCGGCGCTGACGCGCGCGATCAAGTTGCAGAACAAAGCGGCGAAGGTCGGCTTCGACTGGCCCTCGCTCGCGCCCGTGCTGGCGAAGCTCGAAGAGGAGCTGGCCGAGCTCGAGGAGGCGATCGCATCCGCTCCGAAGGGGGCCGCCGCATCGCCTGCGATCGAGGAGGAGTTCGGCGACCTCCTGTTCGTCGTCGCCAACGTCGCCCGCCACCTGAACATCGATCCGGAGGGTGCCCTGCGCGCGGCGAATGAGAAATTCATCCGCCGCTTCCGCTTTATCGAAGCGCGGCTCGGCGAGCAGGGACGCGTGCCGGCGCAGTCCGATCTTGCCGAGATGGATGAGCTCTGGGACGCCGCCAAGACCAAGGGTCTTTGAGCCGATTTGAATTTGGCATATGTCATTTATCTCCCTGAGTTTCAGGTCTCGTTCATCACATGCACTGCATCACGTTCTGACGCTTGGCACTGACTGCGGAGGTTTACATGCTGGGTAGATTCTTTGCGCTGATTGGCGTCATCGGGATGGGCTTTACACTTGCCGGCGATCCCGCGCTGGCGAAGGGCGGCGAAAAGGCGTTGAAGCTGCTCGATACCGACAACGACGGCACCGTCGACCTCGCCGAGGCGAAGAAGGCGGCGACCGCACTCTTCGACAAGCTCAACAAGGACAACGACGGTACCATCGACACCAAGGAGTTGGGTGGCCGGCTGTCCAAGAAGGATCTCGAAGCCGCCGATCCCGACAAGGACGGCACGCTCACGAAGGACGAGTACCTTGCGCTCGTCGAGGCGCGCTTCAAGGCGGCCGATCCCGACAACGATGGCAAGCTTGACGCCAAGGAGCTGAACTCTCCGGCGGGCAAGGATCTCGTGAAGCTGCTGAAGTAGTTTTGTAAGAGCGATGCTCGCGATGCGCGGAGCCGCAAGCTCCGCGCTTTGCCCTTAGAGTGCTGTGAGGGCGGCGCCCGCGCGGCGCGCTTGTGCGTTGAGGCGCTCTTTCTTCTCCGCCGCGATGCGCACCTTCGCCTTCACCTCGCCGGTCTCGAGATCCTCGCGCGCGAGAACCTCGCTTTCCTCGTAGAGCCAGTTCACCAGTCGGCCTTCATGCGCCGGGATCAGCACTTCCACGATCGCATCCGCATGCCCGAAGCGGCCGTCGATGCCGTCGAGCAGCGCTTCGATCCCCTCCCCTGTCACGGCCGAGACGAGCGCTGGCTTGCGCTCGGCCCACTGGGCGGCGCTCAGCGCTTCGTGACGCGTGACCGGGCTCAGGAGGTCGATCTTGTTCCACACCTCGAGGATGTGGCTCTCGGCCGAGATCGTGTCGATGCCAAGCTCGGAGAGCACGGCCTCCACGTCGCGCGCCTGGTTATCCGTCTCGACGTGCGCGATGTCGCGCACGTGCAGGATGAGGTCGGCCTCGATCACCTCTTCGAGCGTGGCGCGGAAGGCGGCGACGAGCGTCGTCGGCAGATCGGAGATGAAGCCGACCGTGTCGGAGAGGATGATGCGCCGGCCGCTTTTCAGGCGCACCTCGCGCATGGTCGGGTCGAGCGTTGCGAACACCTGCTGCTTGGCGAAGACGTCGGCGCCGGTGATGCGGTTGAACAGCGTCGACTTGCCGGCGT
>CAXMLT010000281.1:0-2798 GCA_964194245.1 uncultured Hyphomicrobium sp. | reverse complement strand
CACCTGCACGGTGCCGCCGAGGAAGGCGCCGCGCCGCTCCTTGGCGAGGATGTCCTGGTAGATGCGCCCGGTGGTAACGTTGTCCGACTTGCGGGCCGGGACGCCGGTGAAGCGCTCGTAGTGCCCCAAATCGAGATCGGTCTCCGCCCCGTCGTCCGTGACGAACACCTCACCATGCTGGTAGGGGCTCATCGTGCCGGGATCGACATTGAGGTAGGGATCGAGCTTGCGCAGGCGAACCGAATAGCCGCGCGCCTGGAGGAGTGCGCCGAGGGCGGCGGACGCGAGGCCTTTGCCGAGGGAGGACACCACGCCGCCGGTAATGAAGATGTACCGTTGCATGGGCTTCGAGGCTTACACGAAGGCGGCCGCGATTCGAAGGGTCTTTATGACTAATCCCCGATTTGCTTAAGACAGCAACGGGTTATGGGTCCCGGATAAAGCTCGGGCAGCTAGCTCTTGCAACTCTCGAGCGTCTCCTGGACGGCAGCCGCGCGCGCTTCGGGCGCGACGGACTCCGCAGCGAGGTCGGTCTTCAGGGTGTTGAGCGTTTCCTCCGAGCTCTGGAAGCTCGGATCGGTCGTGTCCTTGGCGTAGACGACGTCGATGACCACGGAGGGCCGGGCGGAAGCCGGCGTCGACGTCGTCTTGTAGCCTTCCTGGCGCGTGTTGCAAGTGATGGAGTGCTGCACGCTCGTCACCTTGAAGAACTTCAACTTCTCGTCGACGCCGATCTGGGCGGCGCGCGCGCGCGCGATCTTCTCGACGCGATCCTTCGGTGTCGCCTCGGTGCCGGACGCCTGCACCTGGTAGTGCGTGTCGTCGATCTTGGTCTGATTGTAGCCGGTCGGGCTGAAGACGGAGGCGGCGGTGAAGTCGGCAACGGGCGGCGTGATCGAGGTCATGGCCGAGAGGCTCGAGCAGCCGGCAAGCGGTGCGGAAGTGAGACAGAGGCCGACATAGAGCGCGGTCTTCCGGCGCATGCGATTTCCTCAGGGCCAGAGCGGAATCGATGGGTACGCCAGAATTGTACGGCGAATTCGCTGGCCGTGGGGGTGCGCTGCGGCCACACGCACACAATCACTGCGCAGGGTAAAGCTGCCTAATTTGCGATCAGCGCGTGTTGGGTACGGCCGGCTGCTGCAGCTTGTCGAGAATGCCGCCACGGCCCTCGGGCGCGGCCGGTTGCCCGGGCTGCGCCGCACCGGGGGCGGCGGGAGCCGTGCTCGCCGGCGGCGTCACTTTATCGAGAATCGAACCCGCCGGCGCGGTCGACTGGGCAAGCAGGGTCAGCAGAATGCTGGTGGTGAAGAAGGCCGCGGCGAGCCCGGCCGTCGTGCGCGTCAACAGGTTCGCCGTGCCCCGCCCGGTCAGAAAGCCGCCGGCGCCGCCACCACCCATGCCTAGTGCTCCGCCCTCCGAGCGCTGCAGCAGCACGACGCAGACGAGCGCTGTCGCGATCATCAGGTGCAGAACGAGAAGGGCAGTCGCCATGGTCGCGCGAAGCTCCGTAACCGGGGGATTTGGCAGCGTTCTATACCAGATGCCGGCACGAGGCTAGTGCGGGGGACGGGCGCTTTTCGTGCGGCTGGCGCTAATTACCGGTCGGCAGCCCGAACGGATTGACGTCGGCGGGCGCCATGTAGGCGCTGGTGCTGTCGCGCCGCGACGGCTTCTTGGCCGCCGACTTGGGCGTTGCGCCTTTCTCCATGCCCGTCGCCGGAGCGGCTTGGGCGGCAGAGGCGGGTGTCGCGACAGCGGGCGCAACCGGCACTGTGCCCACCGGCGCTTTAGCCTGGCTGTCGGGAGTTGTGCTCACGGTCCGAACCGGGTTGTTCGCGGGCGCCACCTTTGGGGGCGCCGAAACCGCCGTCTTGTTGACCTCGGGGACCAGCTTTGCCGGCGTCACGAGCGCAGGCGAGGTCGCCGGAGCGGTCGCCCGTGGCTGGATTGTTGGAGTGGTGGACACTGGAACGACTAGAGGCAATTCCGGGCTCGTTGCAGCGGAGCCCCGTTTCCGGCGCATCGTCTTTTTCGGCGCGGGCTTCGTCGCCGACGCAGCGTCGTCACCGGAATCGTCAGCGTTCGACTTCGCCGTCGCGGCCTTCGCGGTCCCCGGGGTGTCAGCGGGCGTCTTGTCCCCGGGCTTTGGGTTGGGCGACTTCGCCAAGTTGCGGCCGGGGCTGCCGCACCGGAACTCCACCACGCCCTGCAGCTCGATGACCTTGTTGATGGCGACGAGACGCTCCGGCGGCAGATTCGCCGCCGCCCACACGGGCCCCTTGTCCATGTCCTCCTTGAGGCCGGATGCGAGCAGTCCCGCTAGCTCGGTGTTGAGGTCGGCGCAGGCAGTCTTGTCCAGGTGGGTCGCCCAAGTTTCCCCTCCGCCGGCCGCAAGAAGCGCCAGCGTCAGGGCGTACCGGAACCGTGTTGTCCCGCGGGCCACCGAAGTATTCGACTCCTCTAAATTCGCGAGGCACGCCAAATCAATGCGGCAACACTAGCACTACACGGAGTGATTCCCAGCCGGGCTGCTAAGCTTAGTGTTCATACGCCGAGATGATGGCCAAAAGGTCACTTGCCTTGAGGCTCGCCCCGCCGACGAGCGCACCGTTCACGTTGTCGACACGCAATAGCTCGCGTGCGTTTCCGGGATTGACCGAGCCGCCGTACAGGATGCGGATCTCGCTGCCCTCGGTGCCGAAGCGCGCGATGAGCGCCTCGCGGATGACGCGGTGCACAACGGCCACGTCGCCAGCGCTTGGCGTACGCCCCGTGCCGATGGCCCAGACCGGCTC
>CAXMLT010000280.1:0-1925 GCA_964194245.1 uncultured Hyphomicrobium sp. | reverse complement strand
GATGAAGCCGGAGTTCTGGCAGCGGCTCGTCGGTACCATCCTCGATGACGGCGGCCGCTACGGCCGCGGCAACATCGGCAAGGGAGAGACGGTCAACGTCGAGTACGTCTCCGCCAATCCCACCGGCCCCATGCACGTGGGGCACGGCCGCGGCGCGGTGTTCGGCGACGCCCTGTGCAATCTCCTCGAGTTTGCGGGCTATAAGGTCACGCGCGAGTACTACGTCAATGACGCTGGCGGACAGGTCGAGATCCTGGCGAAGTCCGTGCTGCTGCGTTATCGCGAGGCGCTGGGCGACGATATCGGCGAGATCCCGTCAGGGCTCTATCCGGGCGAGTACCTGAAGCCCATCGGCGAGGCGCTCGCCAAGACGCACGGCCGCGCGCTCCTGCAGAAACCGGATGACGAGCAGCTCGCCATCGTGAAGGCGGCGGCGGTCGAGCCGCTGCTGGACGAGATCAAGTCCGACCTCGCCGCGCTCAACGTCACGCACGAGGTGTTCTTCTCCGAGGCGACGCTGACCTCCGGCAAGACCGACAAGATCAAGGCGGCGATCGAGGCGCTGCGCAAGCGCGGGCTGATCTACGAGGGCCGCCTGCCGCGCCCCAAGGGCCACGAGAACGACGAGTGGGAGGACCGCGAGCAGACGGTCTTCCGCTCGACCCAGTTCGGCGACGATGTCGACCGCGCGCTGATGAAGTCCGACGGCAGCTACACCTACTTCGCCGGCGATGTGGCTTATCACTACGACAAGCTTATCCGCGGCTTCGATCACTACCGTGACGTCTTCGGCGCCGACCACATCGGCTATATCTCGCGCATCAAGGCGGCGATGGCGGCGCTCTCCGACGGCAAGGCCGACTTCGCCATCCTCGTGTGCCAGCTCGTGAAGGTTTTGCGCGCGGGCGAGCCCGTGCGCATGTCCAAGCGCGCCGGCACGTTCGTAGCTCTGCGCGATGTGATCGACGAGGTCGGCCGCGACCCCGTGCGTTTCATGATGCTAATGCGTAAGAACGACGCGCCGCTCGACTTCGACCTCGCCAAGGTGCTCGAGCAGTCGAAGGACAACCCCGTCTTCTACGTGCAGTACGCGCACGCGCGCTCAGCTTCCGTGTTCCGCAACGCGCAGGAGGTGTTTCCGGGGTTGGCGCCGGACAGCGCTGCTGTGCTCAAGGCGGACCTATCCAAGCTGACGGACGCTGGCGAGATCGATCTCATCAAGCGGCTCGCCTTCTATCCCCGACTCATGGCGGGCGCGGCGATCGCCGGGGAGCCGCATCGGGTCGCGTTCTACCTTTATGATCTAGCTTCCATGCTTCATGCGCAATGGACCCGAGGCAATGATTTGCCACATTTGCGATTTATCCAGGCAAAAGACGGGGTTACGACTGCGGCTCGGCTGGCGCTCATTGCCGCCACACAGCAGGTGATAAGCTCGGGTTTGAAAGTGCTTGGCGTCGAGGCGCCGGATTCCATGCGCTAAACTCGCGATTCGCGGGGGTATCGCCCCGCTAGGGTGTTCGAGGGGATTCCTTCACGATGGCTCGCTCCCAGGGTGCTATGACCAATCCCGCAAGACCAGGGCAGCGGCGGCCCGCCGAAACCGATCCGCGTAACGCCCGCGCGCCGGCCCCGGCGCCGCGCTATCCCCAAGCCCCCCAGAATCCGGCCTATCCGCAGGCTCCCTATCCGGATCAACAGCCGCAGAACCCCGGCTATGATCCGCAGTCGGCCTACCACTATCCGCAGCAGCCCCAACAGCCCCAATACCCGCAGGCGCCAGCCGCCCGGCCGGCTCCGCGGCAAGCGGGCCCCGACCCCATCACGCAGCCTGGTGCGGCCGATTACGGCGCCTATCCGAGCACGCAGCCTCCGTTCGGCCACGGCCAGCAGACCCAGCCACAACAGCGCAATTTGGGGCCGGT
>CAXMLT010000279.1:0-4921 GCA_964194245.1 uncultured Hyphomicrobium sp. | reverse complement strand
GACCCGAAGCCATGGCCTCGAGCAGCACTATGCCGAAGGTGTCGGTGCGGCTCGGGAACACGAGCGCATCGGCGGAGGCGTAGCACTGGGCGAGTTCCTCGCCCGTCTTCTTGCCGGTGAAGTGGACATCCGGGTAGCGGGCGCGCAGCTCATCGAGCAGAGGGCCGCCGCCGATCACGACCTTGCGCCCGGGCAGGTCGAGATCGAGAAAAGCCGCGATGTTCTTCTCGGCCGCGATGCGTCCGACGTAGAGGAAGACCGGGCCGGCGCCGAACAGACGCACCGGTCGTGGCCGGAACAGCAGGGTGTCGACGCCGCGCGTCCACGGCAGCACGCGCTCGAAGCCTTGGGATTCCAGCTCGCGCGAGAGCGAGGGCGTCGCGACCATCAAGCCGCTGCCGGCGTTGTGGAAATGGCGCAGGACCGCAGTCGTCCACGTCGTGGGAACCGCGAAGCGCTGGGCGAGGTACTCGGGAAAGCGCGTGTGGAAGCTCGTAGTGAACGGCAGACGCCGGGCGCGGCAATAGCGGCGCGCCATCCAGCCGATTGGGCCTTCGGTCGCGATGTGCACCGCTTCTGGCTTGAAGGCCTCGAAGCGCTGCGCGACACGGCGAAAACGGGGGACCGCGAGGCGAATCTCGGGATAGGTCGGGCACGGCAGGGTGCGGAACTCGTGCGGCGCCAGCACCGACAGCTCCACGCCGAGCGGGCCAAGCTGCTCGATCAGCCGCTCGTACGTCCGCACCACCCCGTTCACCTGGGGGTGCCACGCGTCGGTCGCGATGAGAATGCGCATCAGGCGACCTGCAGGGCTTCCGTAAGCCGGACTTCGCTCTTACGCCTCCGCGCCTCGATCACGTCGAGCCAGCGGATGAGCTCAAAGCTCCCGTCCTCTTTCTCGCCGATTGCCGTGCAGCTCTCAACCCAGTCGCCGGTGTTGAGGTAGTGGATATCGCCGATACGGCGGGAGGCGGCGTGGTGGATGTGGCCGCAGATGACGCCATCGACGCCGCGCCGGCGCGCCTCATCGGACAAGGATCTCTCGAACTCGCCGATGAAGTTTACGGCGGTCTTGACGCGCTGTTTCAAGTGCGCCGACAGCGACCAGTAGCCGAGCCCGAAGCGGCGGCGGATGAAGTTCAAGGGATTGTTCATCCACAGCGCCAGCTCATAGCCGCGGTCGCCGAGGAAGGCGAGCCATTTGGCGTAGCGTACGACCACGTCGAACTCATCGCCGTGGATCACGAGATAGCGGCGCCCGTCCGCGGTCGTGTGGACGATCTGGTGCTCGATCTCGATGCCGCCGAAGTGCTGGCCGCAGTATTGGCGCATGCCCTCGTCGTGATTGCCGGGGATGAACACGACGCGCGTGCCTTTGCGCACTTTGCGCAGGAGCTTCTGCAGCACGTCGTTGTGGGACTGCGGCCAGATCGCGCCGCGGCGGATGCGCCAGAAATCGACGATGTCGCCGACGAGGTAGATGGTGTCGGCCTCGGCCTCCTTGAGGAAGTCGAGCAGAAGGTCGGCCTGAGCCGCGCGCGTGCCCAAGTGGACGTCGGATATAAACAGCGTGCGGTAGTCGGCCATGCAGCGCCCTCTCGAGCAAGTTTCTCCTGCGACGCGCGTCGTGAGGACCATGACCGGATTCAAATTGCAGTATTGTGACAATGGTTTAGCCGAGTGTTGCATTATTGGTTAATGGGTGGATGCAAGGTGACGCAGGACACCTGCGCAAGGCCCAAACCCGGGCCTCGCGACGGTAGACGACGGGCAGGACGTCTCAGTAAACCTTGATGGGGAAATAGCGCTCGACGATCTCGTCGAGCCGCCCGTTGGCGCGCAATCGCGCGAGCGCTCCGTTGATCAGCGTCTTGATCTGCTGGTCGTTCTTTGGAACCGCGATGGCGATGCCGTCGCCGAAGAACTTGGGCTCGAGATACGGGCCCCCCTTCAGCTCGCAGCAGCGCTTTGACGCCGTGCCGTGCAGCCAGAACACGAGGCTCACGCCGTCGTCGAACACGAAATCGACCTCGCCCTGCAGTAACCCATCGCGCGCAAGCTCGGTGCTCTCGTAGGAACGGATGACGCTCGAGCGAAAGAAGGACTTGAGGAAGGCTTCGTGCGCGGTGTTCTTGGCGACGCCGATGCGCTTGCCTTCGAGGCCTTCCGGCGTCATCTCGACCGCCTCGCCCCCGGTCTTGCCGGCAAACCGCCCGGGCATGTGGAAGTAGCGGTCGGTGAAGTCGACGTCAGCCAGGTTCTGCGGAGTCACGGCGTGCGAGGCGATAACGGCGTCGGCTTCGCCGCGCTTTAAGGCCAGCAGCAGCTCGCCCCACGGCCGCACCTTGATGTCGCAGGCGGTGTTGAGCTCGAGGCAGACGGCGCGCGCGACGTCGACGTTGAGGCCGACCAGCACGCCGTCCTCGTCGTAGAAGTTGAAGGGCGGGAAATCGCTCTCGGTGAGGAAGCGGACGACGACGCGGCGCGTCGGGTCGCTCGTGTCGGCCGGTGCGGGGGCTGCATCGGGGTCGGTATCCTGCGCAAAGACGGCGCACGGAGCCCAGGCCAACGCCGCGAGAAGCGTCATCACTGCGAGGGGAAAGCTGCGCCACGCGCTCTGGCGCCGCGAAGGAGGGCGGTGGGTGAGCGCGGATGCGGCTGTCGTCGGAAAATGCATGGATTGCCGAGCGTGCTGAGAGGCCCAGATTCGATCCGGCTATGGATACACCGAACACTGTGGCAAGATCACCACCTTAACCCTCTGGGGGAGGGGTTTGTTGTGTTGCGTCCGGGCTCCGCGGTAGGGGTTCGCCGCCATCTTAGCGGCGCACGGGTTGATTCGCTTCCCGCGTCCGGCGCGACGGGCTCCGTCGAGCTCGACGAGGCGGTGCATGGCCTTGCCACCCGACACCCAGAGCTTTCCGCCGCAACCAGGTTGTGGGGCTGGCAAAAGGCCGCGCTTGCCGGCCTCGCTCTCGGCGTCGGTGGCGGCGCGTTGCTCGCACCGGAGACGACGCTCGCCGTGCTCTTCGCCGTGATGGCGGTCCCGTTCCTGTGCGTTGTCGTGCTGCGGTCAGCCGCTTTGTGGAACCTCTTTGCGCCACCAGCACCTGCCGTCAAGCCGCCGCCCATCCGCATCGATGCGGAGCTGTTGCCTCTCTACTCCGTGCTGGTGCCGCTCTACCGCGAGGCTTCCGTCGTCCCGCATCTCGCCGCCGCCCTGATGGCGATTGACTATCCGGCTGCGCGGCTCGAGATCATCCTTGTCGTTGAGAGCATCGACACCAAGACGCAGGCCGCCTTGCGTGCCGCTGCGCTTCCCCGGCACATGCGCGTCCTCGTGGTGCCGGACGGAGACCCACGCACTAAGCCCCGCGCCATCCAGTACGCGCTGCAGTTCGCGCACGGCGACTACGTCGTCGTCTACGACGCCGAGGACATGCCGGAGCCGGATCAGCTTCGCCGCGCGCTTGCCGCGCTGATGGCGGAGCCCGGCAGGCTCGGCTGCCTGCAGGCGCGCCTCAACATCTACAACTCGCGCGCAAGCTGGCTCACGCGCGGTATTAGGGCGCAAACGCCTTTTGCGCCCTAATACCGCTCACGCGGCAGTTCGCCATCGAATATACCGCGCTGTTCGATTGCATCTTGCCGACGCTCGAGCGCTTCGAGCTCCCCGTCCCGCTGGGTGGAACATCCAACCACTTCCGCCGCGATGTCCTCGACGCCGCTGGCGGTTGGGACCCGTACAACGTCACCGAGGACGCCGATCTCGGCATAAGGCTCGCGCGAGCCGGCTGGCACGTCGGCATACTCGGGTCGACGACGTGGGAGGAGGCGCCGCCGACGTTCCGCATCTGGCTCGGCCAGCGTAAGCGCTGGCTCAAGGGCTGGATGCAGACCTATCTTGTGCACATGCGCGAGCCACGCCGCCTGTGGCGCGAGCTGGGCGCCAAGCGTTTCCTCGGTCTGCAGGTGCTGATGGGCGGCCTGATCCTCTCGTCGCTCGTGCACCCGTGGTTCTACGCGCTACTCGCCTTCGACCTTTGGGAGGGGCGGCTGCTCGGCGTGTCGCACTCGGTTGCTGGTGAGACGCTGCTGTGGCTCGGCGCTTTCAATCTCGTCGCAGGCTACGTGAGCGCCATCGCGCTGGGGAGCGTCGCGGCGGCACGACGCGGCCGCGTCGGACTCGCGCTGCACGCCGCGCTGATGCCGGTCTACTGGCTTGCGATCTCGTATGCGGCCTACCTGGCGCTTCTGCAACTCGTGACCGCGCCCTACTACTGGGAGAAGACGGAGCACACCGCGGGCACGAAGCTCTGAGCGAGCTTCAAGCGAAGAACTGCGCCGCTTTGCGGCCGATGCTCTGGCGCACCGAGAAGTAGCCCTTCCACGGGTCGCTCTTTGCCAGCTTCAGCCGGCGCAGGACCGACGGAATCGTGAACGCGTTGGCCGCCTCGATGCGGGACAGCTCCGTCCATGACACGGGCGTGGCGACGCTCGCGATCGGCTTTGCCCGCGGCGAATAGGGCGCGATGGCGGTTGAGCCGCGCTCGTTGCGCAGCCAGTCGATGAAGATCCGGCCCTTGCGCTTCGCCTTCGACATGGTGGCGACGAAGCGGTCGGGCTCGTTCGCGGCAAGCTTCGTTGCGACACCTTTGGCGAACGACTTGATCTCGTCCCAGCTCTGCGAGGCGTTGAGCGGCACCACCACGTGAATTCCTTTGCCGCCGGTCACCATGGCGAAGCTTTCGAGATTTGCGGCTTCGAGCAGCTTGCGCACATCGCGCGCCGCCTCGCGCACGTCCGCGAACTTCACCTCCGGGTCGGGGTCGAGATCGAACACCATCCGGTCGGGCTGCTCGAGCGTCTTCCAGCGCGAGCCCCACAGGTGGATTTCGAGCCCGCCGATCTGTGCCGCGCC
>CAXMLT010000278.1:0-2362 GCA_964194245.1 uncultured Hyphomicrobium sp. | reverse complement strand
CCTTGCCTGACAGCGGCTCGCGGAAGAGGTCACGCGACTTGGTCTCGATCGGTTTCAAGCCCGGTGTGCGCTTGGCGGCGTTTGCCAACGCTTCGATTGCCTGCTTGTCCCCATCGACGGCGAGAACGGCTGATCGCTTCGCCAGCGGGAAGGTGAAGGTGCCGAGCCCGCAAAATAGATCGGCGACACGCTTCGCCGGGCCAACCGCCGCCGTCACCAGGCGCACCATCTCGGCCTCCGCCGCTGGTGCTGCCTGCAGGAACGCGCGCACCGGCAGAACCACGTTGGCGTCGCCGAAGCGAACAGCCGGGATCGTGCTCTGGTAGAGCGTGTCGCCCGCAATCGTGACGCGCGCGAGTTTCGCGGCAGCCGCCTCGCGCGCTACGCGTTCGCGCACCTCGGGCGACGGATTGCCGGGGACGTCATCGAGCGCCACGTCGAGACCGTTCGCGGCAAGCGTCACAGTGAGCCGCACGGGTAATTTCTGCGTCACCAGCGGCTCGATAAGGCGCTTCAATCCGGGTAGCGCACGCACGATCGCGGACGCCGTGACCGGACACTCCTGCAGGTCGGCGATCTCGTTCCCCCGCGCCTCGAAGAACCCGAGCACCACGCCGCGCCCCGTACGCCGCGCCGAGAACGTCGCGCGCCGGCGGGCGCCGAGACCAACCGTCACCACGTGTCCGACCGGCGCCAGGATGCCCCGCGCGCCAAATGCCGTCGAAACGACATCACGCTTCCAGGCGAGATAGGGGCCGCGCTCCACGTGTTGCAGCGCGCACCCGCCGCAGTGCGTGAAGTGGCGGCAGATGGGAGCGATGCGGTTGGGGCTGGGGTTGAGCACCGCGACAAGGCGCCCTCGCTCGCCGCGCACGTCCGCCTGTACGCGCTCGCCCGCCAGCACGTAGGGCACGAACACAGGCCCCGCCGGCGTGTCCGCCACGCCGTCGCCCTGGGCGCCGAGGCGCGCGATGTCCAAAGCCTGAGTGTCACCCATCGCAGCGCGCGCCGAGCAGATATTCCTCGTTTCCCGACCCGCCTTTTATCGGAGATGGCACCACGCCGGCAATGCGCCAGCCGTCTTGTGCGCTGATCCACGCGGTGACGCTGTCGACGGCCTGCTGCCGCGCCGCCGCCTCGCGCACGATGCCGCCCTTGCCGACACCGCCGCGGCCCACCTCGAACTGCGGCTTGATGAGCGCGACGAGCCAGGCGCCCGGCGCGGCGAGGCCTAGCGCGGGAAGGAGCGCTTTGGTCAGCGAGATGAAGCTCACGTCGGCGACGATGGCGGCGACCGGCTCCGGAATCAGGGCCCGTGTGAGCGCGCGCGCGTCGCAGCCCTCGAAGGAGACGACGCGAGGATTGTCACGCAGGCTCGCGTGCAACTGCCCGTGTCCGACATCTACGGCGTAGACCTTGGCTGCGCCGCGCGTGAGCAGAACCTCGGTGAAGCCGCCAGTGGAAGCGCCCACGTCGAGCGCCACCAGGCCCGCGGGATCGAACTCGAAGCTCGCGAGCGCGGACGCGAGCTTGGCGCCTCCGCGCGAGACGGCCGGCGGCCCGGCTCCGCGCAAGCTCAGCGCCTCGTCCTCGTCGACCTCGGCGCCGGCCTTCATGCACACCTCGCCGTCGACCAGCACCTTGCCGCCCTTGATCAGGTCGCGCGCCCGCGAGCGGCTCGGGGCGAGGCCGCGTTCGACGAGGACGATGTCCAACCGGTTTCGCATGCGGACGAGTTTACGCTATTCTGCCGCCGCCACTCAAAACCCCAATCCCCATTTTCCCCGGAGGCCCACATGAAATGCGCGATCGCCGCCACGCTTCTCGTCCTGTCGCTCGCCGCCTGCGGCGACAACGGGCAGCCGGCCTCCAAGGAGCACGCCGACCACCCGGCTGCGGCGGCAGATGCGAGCGGCCGCACCCCATCGCCGCCCGGCGCCAAGGTGTTTCTAATCGAGCCCAAGAACGGCGCGACCGTGAAGAACCCGATCACGGTGAAGTTCGGCGTGGAAGGCATGGAGGTCGTGCCGGCCGGGACGGACAAGCCCAACAGCGGGCATCACCATCTGCTGATCGACACCACGCTCGAGGACTACAACGCGCCGATCCCGGCGGACGCCAACCACATCCACTACGGCAGGGCGCAGACGGAGGCGCAGATCGAGCTATCGCCCGGCAAGCACACGCTCCAGGACGTGTTCGCAGACAAGAACCACATTCCGCACGAGCCGCCGGTGCAGTCGGATCCTGTTACCATCACCGTGGAGTAGCCGGAGCGGCGGCTAGCGTCCCCTCTTGGATTCGATCTTCGCTTAGCTTGAGCGGCGCAGGTAGCACTTGGTGCTGCCCCTCACCCTGACCC
>CAXMLT010000277.1:0-1866 GCA_964194245.1 uncultured Hyphomicrobium sp. | reverse complement strand
GACGTCGACGATCGGAAGAGGCTCGGGGTAGGTAAGTGCGATGAACTCTGGAAACTGCTCCTTCAGTTTGGCTTCGATTGCGTCGAGCGCTTTGTCCTCTCCGGCTATCACCTGTTTGAGTGCGTCCTCCGGCTCGGCTATGCGCGAGACTTGTCCAAATTCGTAGTTGTCGTGAAAGAGCTTTGACGCCTCGCTGCGGCGGTCCAACCGGTCCTGCTGCTCACGGACAAGGCTCGCCAGCGCGCCGCTCCCAGAGCCGAATCGAGCCGTCAATTTCGAGATTGCACGCGCTGCGTCGTTCAGAAGCATTCGCTGCGCGACAATGAAGCCTTCCGCGCGAATGTCTGGCTCGTTGGCGCCCATTCGAAACAATGCCTGCACGCGGGCCCGGTCCAGCGGCTTGTCGGTGGGGTCTTCACCGTGGAACAGGGCGACCTGGTCGCGGTCCGACGGCCGATGCTCTCGTCCATCGGTTTGCTCTCGCGCAGAGATCAGGACTTGCGCCCAATTCCGCCCGCAACCGAAGAGATAGCTGTTCTTGCCGAGCATGCTCGCCTCGACCGAGGGGGCGGGGCTCCCCTCCTCTATCTTCTTCTGTTGCCTGCGTTCCAGCGGCAGGGCGACATCGAGCGCTCGACGGTTGAGAGCGTCCGCGTCAGCGCCGCGGTGCTCGGCTTGCAGAATGGCAGCCAGGCTGTTGAGGACCGAAAGAAGCCGCTCTCCGGGCTTGCCTAGTGCGTCGGGATCGCGCTCGATTATTTGAAGAGCTTTGCGCTCCAGCGTCTCAGCCTCGGCAAGATGATCCTGCCGGAAGTTGAGTACGGCCACGTTGTTGAGACTTTCTGCAACGCGCGGATGATCCGGCTTAAGCGTGCGCTCGCGGATCTCCAGCGCCTTGCGGGCGTTCGGCTCTGCCTCTGCGTACTTCCCGGCAGCATGCAAGACGACGGCGAGATTGGTCAGGTCTTTGGCAATTTCGAGCGGATCGGGGACCGCGGCAGACTGGCGAGCAGCAAGGGCTTGCCGCGCTGCGCGTTCGGCCCGCTCGAGGTCATTTCGACTGATGTAAAGGTCTACGAGGACATCGAGCGCGAAAGCATATTCGGGGGCTCCGATGCCGCTTTTTTGATCCACGGCGTGAGCGTATTCCTCGCCAGCTGCGATTGCCTCGTCTGGTCTGTTGGCGTGGTCGAGATCGATGACATGCTTGAACAAGACCTGCATCTTATCAGGCGGCTTGACGACCACTCCGAGCTTGGCGAGTGCGGCCTTGGCGTCGGCGTAGTCGGGAGCATTCGTCAGCGCTCGCTGGAATTCCGCGATCGCTTCGTCGCGTCTCCCCACCCCCTCCAGAACGCGACCGTGCGTAGTGAGCGCCGCAGGCTCACCGGGCCAAAGCGCCAAGGAGTGCTCGCTGTCGCGCAACGCATCAGCGGCTTGGCCCGCGCTCAGGAGAGCGCTCGCGCGGCGGTTGAAAAGATCTGCCGTGGTGCTGTTTCGGTCGGTGAGTTCCACGTGCGCTGGATCGGTGTCGATGGCGCTGGTGTAATCGGCGGCAGCCGACTTGTAATCGCCCGAAGCCATGAATGCGTCGGCGCGTTTGGTGTAGAACTCCAGCCGGAACGGACCAGGGTCGAGCTCGAGCGCCTTCGTATAATCGGCAATCGCCCGTGCTTGGTCCCCCATCTTCTCGTAAATTTCAGCGCGATCCGCGTAGGCGAAAATGCTTGGTTTGAGCTGCAGCGACTTCGTCAAGTCCGCGATTGCGGCCGCGTAATCCGCCTTTTTGCCATGCAGGCGGCCGCGGAAGTCATATGACATCTCCGCCGTCGGATTGAATTCGATCGACATCGTGTAGTCGGAGAT
>CAXMLT010000276.1:0-5609 GCA_964194245.1 uncultured Hyphomicrobium sp. | reverse complement strand
GCCCAGCGTGGCAGCGGCTCGCCGGGGTACCACTTGCCCTGGCCGTAGTGCAGGAGCGCCCCCGGGGCGAAGCGCTGCTGCAGCCGGCGCACCAGGTCCTCGGCGTAGCGGCGCTTGGTCGGCCCCACGGCCGCAGTCTTCCACTCCGCCCCCTCCGTGTCATCGATGGAGACGAACGTCGGCTCGCCGCCCATGCTGAGGCGCACGTCGCCGGCGTTGAGCCGCGCGTCGACGGCGTCGCCGGCCGCGAGCACCTTGCCCCACTGGTCGTCGCTGTAGGGCAGCGTCACGCGCGGGGTCTCGCGGATGCGCTCGACCCGCATGTCAAATGAGAACGCCACCTCGGCCGGCTCGTGCGCGCCGCTGATGGGGGCGGCGCTCGAAGGCTGCGGCGTTGCGGCGAGCGGGATGTGGCCCTCGCCGGCGAGCAGCCCGGAGGTCGGATCGAGCCCGATCCAGCCCGCGCCCGGCACGTAGACCTCGGCCCAGGCGTGCAGGTCGGCGAAGTCGGTGGTCGCGCCCTCAGGGCCCTGGAGCGGCTTCACGTCGGGGCGGAGCTGGATCAGGTAGCCCGACACGAAGCGCGCGGCCAAGCCGATGTTGCGTAGGATCTGCACCAGTAGCCAGCCCGAATCGCGGCACGAGCCCGAGGCCTTTTCCAGCGTCTCCTCAGGCGTCTGGATGCCTGGCTCCATGCGGATACCGTAGCGCACCTCGCTCGCAAGCCGCTGGTTCAGGTCGATGAGAAAATCGATGGTGACGGACTTCTTGCGGTCGATCGTGGCGAGGAAGGCCTTGAGGTGCGGCCCTACCGGCAACGGCTCCAGGTACGGCCCCAGCTCCTGCTTGAGCGCGGGCTCGTAAGCGAAGGGCCACTCCTTCGCTTCATCCGCGACGAAGAAGTCGAACGGATTTACGACGGCCATGTCCGCCACCAGATCGACGGTCACCACGAAGCGGTCGGTCTTCTCCGGCAGCACTACCCGGGCGCAATAGTTGGCGAAGGGATCCTGCTGCCAGTTGATGAAGTGCGTCTTCGGCTCGAGCTTGAGCGAGTAGCTTAGGATGGGTGTGCGGCAATGCGGCGCCGGCCTCAGGCGGATGACCTGGGGCGCCATCGATATTACGCGATCGTAGTGGTAAGCGGTGCGGTGGGTGAGGGCGACGTGCAGGGTCATCAGAGCCTATCGGCAGCGGTGGGGCCTCTTGTGCGATGCAGCGTGGGGAGCATAGATCATCTTTCGCCGCGCACGAAGTTCGAGCATTGCCCGGCAACCGGGCGTGATGCATTAAGATTGTGCAGAAAAACGCAACGGGAACGACAGGTCTATAGCGGAGTTTTTGGTGCCGGTGCATCAGAGCGGCACGAGATCGAGGTCATACTTGAAGACGTTCAAATGTGACGCCTGCGGCAACACGGTGTACTTCGAGAACATCCGCTGCCTCAAGTGCGGCCACGCGCTCGGGTTCCAGTCCGAGCGGCTGGAGATGGCGACGCTGGCACCCCCCAACGGCAAGCTCTACCGGGAGCTGCGCAGGGGGGCATATGCGCGCTATGCCTATTGCGCCAACGAGCAGCAGGGCGGTTGCAACTGGCTCGTCCATGACCGCGCGGCCACGCCCTTTTGCGCGGCCTGCGCACTCAACCGCACCATCCCCGACCTCTCCGACCCCAAGAACGTCGACGCCTGGCGCAGCTTCGAGCGCGCTAAAAAGCGCCTCGTCTATTCGCTGCTCCGCTTGGGCCTCCCGCTCGACGGCTCGGCCGTCGGCAAGGGACCGCTGACCTTCGACTTCATCAACGACGCTCTCACCGGGCACTTCGATGGCGTCATCACAATCGCGGTAGGCGAAGCCGACTCGGTCGAGCGCGAGCGCCAGCGCAAGGCGATGGCGGAGACCTACCGCTCGCTCCTCGGTCACCTGCGCCACGAGAGCGGACACTACTATTGGATGCTGCTCGTCGACGGCACGAGGAACATCGACAATTACCGCAGGCTATTCGGCGACGAGCGCGTCGACTACGCCGCAGCGCTCGATCGCCACCATCAGGAAGGTCCACCCGCTGACTGGGCGCTGCGGCACGTGTCCACATACGCGAGCTCTCATCCCTGGGAGGACTGGGCGGAGACCTGGGCGCACTACCTGCACATCGTCGACGCGCTCGAGACCGCCGCCGTGCACAAGATCGAGCCGCAGGCCGGCAAACTTTTGCCCCTTGGCGCGTGGCCGGCTAAGCCGCTCGACGTCTACCGCACACGCGACTTCGAGGCGCTCATCAAGCGGTGGGTGCCGCTGGCGCTGGCGCTCAACGACATCAACCGCAGCATGGGACACGGCGACTTCTACCCCTTCGTCATCCCCGAGGTGGCGGTGTTGAAGCTCGCCTTCGTGCACCGCATCATCCGCAACGCCACCGCGGAGACCCTGCGGAACGATCGCGTTTCCTCCCGAGTTTAGCGGCGACCGCCACATACCGCGGCGAGCACGAACTCGGTGACGAACGATGGCTGGCATTCTCGGGGACATTCACCCTGCGCTGCGGTCCGTGTGGGACCTGGGGGCGCCGCACGTTCTCGGCTGGGCGACGGCCGCGGCCATGGCGCTGTCGGTCGTGGTAATGATCGTGACCCAGTTTGCTTGATACCGGTTGCACATCATGCCCCGTACGCTCCACTTCGCTCCCGATTGGCGGGCAACGCTTTTGCTGCGCAAGGACCTGCCTGCGAAAACGCTGACGCTGGCTCCGTTCCTCGTCGGCAAGCTGCTGGTCCACGCGAGTCCGCAGGGCGTGGCTGGCGGCCGCATCGTCGAGACCGAGGCCTATCCGCCGGGCGATGCGGCGGGCCACGGCTTTCGCGGTTTGACACGCAGCAACGCGCCGCTGTTTCTCGCGCACGGCCACGTCTACGTCTATCGGGCCTACGGCAACGCGTGGATGCTGAACTTCTCGAGCGAGACGGCGGGCACGGGCGCCGGTGTGCTCATCCGCGCGCTCGAGCCGCTTATCGGGCTCGACCTCATGCATGCACGCAGACCGCGGGCGAAGCCGCGCGATCTCGCGCGCGGTCCCGGGCGCCTTGCGGCTGCGCTCGGCGTCGATCCGGCGGTCAATGGCAAGCCGATCGGAGCGCGCGGGCCGATCCTCTTGGCCGATGATGGTTTCAAAGCGAGTATCGGGCGCAGCGCACGCATCGGCATCAGCCGCAATGTCGAGCGACGATGGCGCTTCTTTGAGCACGGCAGCGTGTTCGTCAGCGGACCGCGCGGCCTGAACGCATGATCAAGATGCCGCTGGAACTGAGCGGCGAAACGGTCGTTCCTTAATAACCCATGATACCGAATGACATCGGGACGAGCAGCAGAACCCCTTGGAGCACGGCGAAATGAATGGAAGTGAGGTGCAGCTCGTGACCCTGATCGGCTTGCTCGCGGGCACGCTCACCACGATCGCCTACGTCCCGCAGGTGGTGAAGAGCTGGCGCTCCGGCTCAACCTCGGACGTGTCGCTGCCGATGTTCGCAATCATGGTGTCGGGCGTAACGCTGTGGCTGATCTACGGCGTGTTCGTGCACGACATCCCGATCCTGGTCGCATTGCTGCTGGCCGGCACCGTCCTCGTGCTCAAGATCAGGAACGGCTGAGGACTCTATGCTTGTTCGTCCGGTTGGGGATCGTTCGCGTGCGCAAGCCGCATCGCGCATTTGACGATCTGCTCGCGCTTGGGGACGTCGAGACCCGATAGACCGATGCCGAGCTCTCGGCGGGCGGCATCGAATGCGCGCCTCGACTCTTTCAAGTCGCTGACGTCCGAAGTTTGGAGAGTGTCGGCTGGCATAGAAAGCCTCTCCCCTGTTGCGAACTACCGCCCGGTGGCTAACAGAGTTCCGGCTCAAGGCACGGGGAATTTACGCACCTGCGAGATGGCGAACCGGCCGCTCGTCGTGGCTAGCGGTAGTCGTCCTGCGCCATCAGCGGCGTGATGCGGCGGACGGCGACGCGCCGGTTTGCGCGCTCTGGCCCCTGCGTGGGAATCTTCAGATATTCCTCGCCGTAGCCCTGGGTAACGAGATTCTCCGGCGGCACGTCGAAGTCCTCAGTGAGAATCTCGGCGACCGACTGCGCGCGGCGATCCGACAAGCTCAGATTGTCGATGTCGGAGCCGACGGCGTCGGTATAGCCCTCGATGAGGAACACCTCGCCCGGATTGCGGTCGACCGCGCGGTTGATGCCGGCGGCGATGCGTGCGAGCACATTGTAGTAGGCGGGGGACACGTCCCACGCGCCGAATTCGAAGTTGATGCTGTCGAGGTCGATGCGGCGCATGCGGTCGCGCAGGTCGACGTTGTAGCGGATCTCCTCGAGCGAATAGGCGCGGTCGAGCCGATCGATCGGCGGCGCGGTCAGGGCTTCGTAGATGTCGTCGTCGGACGCGCGATCGTAGTCGACGATATATCTATCGCGCGGGATGCCGATGCGCGGGGGCCCGAGGTGCAGACCCAGCACGTCGGCGGCGATGCCGATGCCGGCCGCAATCGCGATGCCCGCCGCCGCTCCCTGATAGAAGCGGCGGTTGTCGATGATGTTGATCTCGCGACCGCGGCCGTCACGGCGATAGCGACGGACGAGGCGCCCGCCGCCGTCGACCACGTTGAAGACTTGCACGCCGCCCGGCCGCACGATGACCGTCTCCGTGGTGCCGTCGGGGCGGCGCTGCGAGCGGACGTTCTCGGCACGCGTCGCGAGCCGCGTGGTCTCGTCGTGGCGCACGAACACACGGTTGTCCTGGCGGACGATGACGCGGTTGTCGGGCTCCTCGATGATCGTGCGCTTGCCGCCAGCCTCGGTGCGTTGCGTGCGGTTCTTCTGCAGGTCCTGCAACCGCAGCGCGGTCGGCCCACCAGGAGCGAAGCCCGGCGTGAACTTCGGTGCGAGGCTCGGCTGCGCGCCTTGCGGCGGCGGAGCCGTGGGGAGGGCCGCTCGCTCGGGCGCCTGCCGGGGCGGCCGCTCGCCATGGTCTGCCCGTGACCTGCGCTTGAAGCCGGTGTCCGGGATCTGGGCGTTGCTCGGCGCGGCGCCCTGCTGCGGCGCGGGCGTGTACTGACCCATGCCAGGGGGGACCTGCGGCGCCTGCGCAGGAGGCGCACCCGGGCCCGGCGTGTACTGCCCCAGACCCGGAGGGGGCTGCGGCTGCGGGGCGGCGGGGGTGCCGGGGCCTGGCGTGTATTGTCCGAGCCCCGGTATCGCCGAGAACGGCGAAGGTTGCGCCGGTGCTGCCGGCGGCGTCGCGACCCTCGGCTGCGGCTGCGTAGGCTGCGGCTGCGCGGGTTGCTGTTGTACAGGCGGCGTGTTGCCTTGGTCGCGCGACCGTCGCTTGCGCTCCAAGCGCTCAGGCTGCGGCTGCGGCACGGCCTGCTGCTGTTGCTGCGGGGGCGCCTGTGGCGGCGGCTGCGGCACAACCTGCTGCTGCTGAGCGCGCGGCTGCTCGGCCGGCTGCTGCTGGTGACGGCCCTCCTGCTCCCTTTGCGGACCGGGCCCCGGTCCCGGTCCGGGACCTGGGGTTGCGGCCTGCGGACCCTTCTGCTGTTGCTGTTGCTGTTGCTGTTGCT
>CAXMLT010000275.1:0-3027 GCA_964194245.1 uncultured Hyphomicrobium sp. | reverse complement strand
GCTTTGTATCATGATAGCACTGCGCGTCGCTTTACGTCGCTTCGGGCGAGTTTCTGAGTTAATTTCGGTGCCTGTGAATAATTCCAATTTCGGCGACGTAGTCACCGGCTGTTATTTTGGGCCGGAACATCAAGCGGCGCGCTTCAGGCCCTGCAAAACCTCGAGATACTGATCCTTTTGTCCCATGACGAACAGCAGCGCTAAAGCGTACACAGTCGCCATCACGGATGCCGCAAGGAATAGGCGGACGATCGGAAACGGGATGCCGGCAGCTAACGTCTGCGCAATCATTGCGACGACAATGGCGGTGAAGCTGGCGAAGAACGGACGCCCTGCCGCCCGCACGAGGTCGATTGCGGCGACAGGAGTGCCGGCCACGGACCAGAGCACGTGGGGTATTAGCCATAGCGACATCGCCGCCGAGTATGCAAAGGCGACTCCGGAAGGCCCGTAGGGCATGCCAAGGAGATACGACATACACACGAGCGGCGCGATGACGAAGGCGATCTTGAGGCTCCGCTCCTGTAAGCCGATGGCCTGCAACAGCCAGCCGAGTGGATTGATGATGCTGAGGACGAGTATCGTCGGGGCAAGCAGCCGGAAGATTGGCACGGCCTCCTGCCATTTTGGCCCCAAGAGAACGAGGATGATATCTCCTGCGAAGGCCGCGCAGAAGATCGTAGACGGGACGGTGACCGTGAGAATGAGCGAGTATCCCTTGAGGAAATAACTGCGGAAGCGATCGGAATCGCCTTGCAGACGCGCCAGCGCCGAGAAGGCGACACCGCCGAGGGCGAGGTTGATAGCCTGCGTCGGCATGTTGACGAGCTGATAGGCTCGACCGTAGAGACCCAACGCGTCGGAGCCGAAATAGCGGCCGAGCAGCACCTTCTCGAAATTGTAGGCGGCGTAAACGACGAGCCCGTTCAGAGTGACGGTTCCACCGAAACGCAGCATCGACCCAATGCCGCTGCCACGCCGCGGCGCCCGCGGGATCCATCCGGTGGCAAGCCAGGCGCCGATCGTCACGCAGGCGGGAACCGCGATGACGGCGGCGACGAGCGACCAATAGCCGAAGCCGGCTAGCGCCATGCCGATGCTGACGGCGGCCGCCACGATTTGACTAGCGACCTCAATAGTCGAGAGCGTGATGAAGCGCAGGTGCCTTTGCAGGATCGCAATATGCTGCACGCCTAGCCCATTCATAACGAAGGCCGGCGTTAGCGCCAGGATAACGAGATAGGCTCTCGGCTCATGGTAAAATGCAGCAACCGCGGGCGCGGCCGCGAAGCAAAGAAGGGCGAGCACGACTCCGATGGCGACATTGATCCAGAACAGCGTTGATATTTGATCGTCAGTTACGTCAACCCTTTGCACGGTTGCTGCCGAGAGGCCGCCCGTGACGAGTATGTCGAAGATACCGGTAATCACGGTCACCATAGCGACGAGGCCGAAGTCGGCCGGATCGAGGAGGCGAGCGAGAACAACCAGTGACACGACCCGCAATAGGGTCCCGAGTGCTTGCCCGGCAAGCTTAGCCGCGCCTCCGCGAATAACCTTTTCCCTCAATCCCTGTCGAGCCGTCACGCCGTTCCCTCGCTGCAATACATCGGCAAGAAGTGCCGGCCCATCAATCGTCCAACTCGACGAGTTGCTTTCTTGAGCGTGCCGCCGCGTGCCCGCTCGCCTGTTCGGCTTCGCTCTGGTTCGGCTTCGTTTCGTCGACCCGTTCTAACCAGATCTCGCGCCACCAAGAACAAATGCTTCTTGGGCAGAACATTCGACATTGGCTGAACTGCGAGTTGCAGGAAACGCCCTCCAGGATCACTGCAGGCGTCTTCATGAACCGCATCCGGCCGGTCTTCTCATCGAGGAACTTTTCGACGCGGGCCTTCACGCGGAAGACGCGCCCGCAATAGGGCACCATCTCGACATCGAAGTAGAGGCCGCGGTGCCAATTGTGCTCGTTGATGGTGGTGAGGATCTCCTCGTGCGACTTCACGCGTACGAACTCGCCCGCCCGCAGCCCCAGGGTCATCGTCGGCACAGGCGCGCCGAGCGGAATCGCGCCGTTGCGCACCGGGCTCGGCGGTCCGCCGATGAACGATTGCAGCACGTCGTGAATGTGGCGCAGAAGCGGAATGCGCCGACCGCCTCTGCGACCGATCAAGACGTAGAGCGCGCCGTGCAAAAGGTCGGCGAGCGACACGTTGCCAGAGCGGTAGTCCTCGAGGTACTGCGCCGGGTTCCACCACCGGAGAGGCTTGGTGAACTCTGGGAGCTGCGTGGTCTGGCATGCGTAGCGTATGTCAGCCCCATCCTCGCCGGGCAGCGCTTCGACGCGCGTGGCTCGTTTGACGTCGGCCTCGGTGCATCCCGCCGCGCCTGACAGCCGCGCTTTGGCTGAAGCCGCGGCTTCCGCCGCCGCGGGCTTGAGCCACGCCTCTTTCCAGAACAGCAGGCACCCCGCTTGGCAGCCGCCGTAGGTCTTGCCGTCGCACCTCAAATTGAGGTGCACAGAGTCTTCAACGCTGCGGGCCGCCATCGTGTAGATGGGATCACAAGTCTTGTGTGCCCGCTTCTGAACCATGAAGCGCTTGCCGCAGTATTGGAACATCTGCGGCATGAAGGGCATCTGCTCGAGACGCCCGTTCTTATCGAGGGTCGCAAGGATCTCGTCCTTCGACTTGACCTCGATCCAGTCTCCCGCTCGCAGGGCCATGTGTGCTCTCCCGCAGTTAGCAGCTCACTCTGCAGCCTCTCGCCGGTCGTCCCGCTCAGGCAACGCGGATCTTGCGTGCCAGAAACGCTTCGGCGAAGCGGTCAGGTGCGCGACACTCCATGCCGCGCAGCCGGGCAAGGCCGCGGAACGTATCGGCGTCAAACCAATCCTTTGAGCGCTGCGAGGCGAAGCAAGTCTCGAGCAGCTTCGACTTGCGCGCGAATATCTCTTCCGTCATGGCCACATAGACATTGGGTTGTCCCAAGTCACCGTCCCATTTCGGGATCTCGTACTCGAGTACGAGA
>CAXMLT010000274.1:0-2120 GCA_964194245.1 uncultured Hyphomicrobium sp. | reverse complement strand
GAGCCGATGGGCGCGCCCCACGGCATCAGGACCTGGCAGCCGGCGCTGAGCAGCCGCTCGGCAATCGACAGGTCTTCAGTTGTATAGGGCAGCACCTTGAACCCCTCGCGCGAGAGGATGCCGGCGGCCTCGACGAGGCCGATCACCTCTGGCTGCAGCGTGTCGTCGTTGGCGATGACCTCGACCTTCACCCAATCGGTGGCGAACACCTCGCGCGCCATCTGCGCCGTCGTCACGGCTTCCTTCACCGTGCGACAGCCGGCGGTGTTGGGCAGAAAGCGCACGCCGAGCGAGCGCACGAGATCAAGGAAGCGCTCGCCCGAGCGGCCGCGCGCCTGCTCGCGCCGCAGCGATGCCGTCACAATGCCGGCGCCGGAGGCTTCCACCGCGCGCGAAAGCACGTGCGGTGACGGGTAGCCCGCGGTGCCGAGCAGGAGCCGCGAGGGCAGCGCCACGTCGTAGAGCGTGAGCGCGCCTGAAAGCGCGTTGGGGGCCGCAGTCGTGGGCTTGATGGCGTTCATGTCTGTTGGCCTCAGCCGCCGTGGCGGGGGGAGACGATCTCGATGCGGTCGCCGCGCTCGATCGCGGTCATTGTACGCGCGCGCTCGGCAACGAAATCGCCGTTGCGCGCCGTGGCGATGCGCTTGCCCGCGAACCCCAGCTCCGCAACGAGCTCGTCGAGAGTCGCAGCGCAGGTCGCCAGCTTGTCGCCGTTGACGATGATCTCGCGTCCGTTTTCCAGATGCGTGGCCAGGGAGCGCTCCCGCAGTTATCGGAGCGGCAACAGCCGCCCGCGCCAATTCAATAGAATCCGCCCCGAAAGCTCAAGGCGGGAGCCGCCAAAAGGGGCCCGTCGCGTTGACAGAGGTCCGGCGCGAAGTCATGAATATCGGGCTGGGAGGCAGCACATACAAATAAAACAGCCGCATATTTTGGCTGGGGGGAGGCGCCATGGCGTCCACGGGCGTTGAATCGCTGCCGCAGTCGGCTGCGGGGGCAAAATCCCAGCTCACCGAGGTCCGCGTCTATCCCCACTCGCCCATCCTCTACTGGTGGGTCGTGTGGGTGTACGGGTTCTTTTGCGCGCTGCTCACCTACGCGCAGGGCGAGACCTTCACCATCGGCAGCGGCAAGCCGCTGCTCATCTACCCGGGCGCGTGGCTCGGCATATCGTTCACGCTGCTGTTGCTGTTCGTCGCACTCGCGACCACGGTCAAGGCGCGCGGCATCGCCGCCATCCTCTTGATCCTGCTGCTCATCGGCGCGGCCGCCGGAACGCAGTTCATCATGAACATCGACGGGCTGTTCAAGACACCGCCCGCGATCCTCGTGCACATGAATCTCGCTTTCTACATGATGGTGTCGTCGTCCCTGTTCGTCGTCTGGTTCGTCATCATCTTCATCGCCGACCGCCTGAGCTTCTGGCGCTTCCGCGGCGCGCAGATCGAGCGCGTGCAGCGCTTCGCGAGCATTCTGGGCCGCGCGCCCGAGAGCTACTCGGTGATGCACGTGCGTCTGACGCGCTATTCGGACGACCTGCTCGCGCACAAGATCCTCGGGCTCGGGATCATCGGCCTCGGCACCAGCGACATTGAAGGCAAGATCGCCATTTTCGGCGGCGGCAACGAGCAGTTCCGCATCGAGCACGTGTGGGAAGCCGCGCGCAGCCTGCGCGAGATCCAGGCGATGATGGGACCGAAGGCGACCGTCGTCACCTGAGCGGCGCTCACTCAATGACCAGGATCGGCGCGCGCGCGCGGCCCGTCGCGAGGTAATCGACGACGGCTCCAGCCATCACCGGCGCCAGCAGAAAGCCGTGCCGGTAAGCGCCGTTGACGAAGATGCGCCGGCGGCCGTCGCGCACAATTGCGCGGGGCATGTTGTCGGGGAACGCGGGCCGGACGCCAGCCCCGAGATCGATGATCTGCGCCTCGCCGAATGCGGGATGCACCGCGTAGGCCGCGCCCAGAAGCTCGAGCGCGGAGCGCACCGTGACGGGGCCGTCGTCCTCGGTCTCGATCACGGTGGCGCCGATCATGAAGCGGCCGTCGCCCCACGGCACGATGTAGATCGGCTGGCGCGGGGGCAGGAGCTGGATGGGGCCTGTCTCTTATACACAT
>CAXMLT010000273.1:0-1696 GCA_964194245.1 uncultured Hyphomicrobium sp. | reverse complement strand
CCCGTCGCGCGGCCGCCGCAAACGACCGCCGCGCCTCTGAAGGTCGAGGAGGGGGGTGCGGGCCCGAGCGATGATCTGACGCGCATCCGCGGCATCGATCCCATTCTGCAGCGCCGGTTGAAGGACCTCGGCATCCGCCGCTTCCAGGACCTGGTGCGCCTGACGCCGGCCGACATCAAGGGCCTCAACGAGACGCTCGATCTCAAGGGCCGTATCGACGAGGAGAACTGGAAGGGGCAGGCGCAGATCCTGGCGACCGGCGGCGAGACCTACTATTCGCGCCGCCGCGACCGCGGCGTTCCCATGCCCGATGCGGCGTCGCCCGCCGCGCCGGTTCCTGCAGCGGAAGCCGCGAAGCCGGCGCAAGCTGCACCGGCGCCCGCCAAGGCTCAAGCCGTTCCGCCGGCGCCTGCCCCGGCTCCCCGCCCTGTGGCTCCCGCTCCTGCGGCACCCCTGGTGGCCGCTGCGGCTCCGGCACCATCACCGGCCGCCTCCGTGGCCTCGAGTTCCCCCGTCAGCGACTTCTCCCACTTGCGGTCCGTGCGCTCGGAGGCGCTCGTCGACAGCACACGCGGAGGCGCCCGCAACGCCGGCGACATCGACGATCTGAAGCGCATTCGCGGCATCGGCGTGCTGATCGAGAAGAAGCTCAACTCGCTCGGCATCACGCAATACGAGCAGGTTGCCAACTGGACCGGCGCCGACATCGAGCGCATCAGCCGCATCCTCGACTTCAAGGGACGCATAGAGCGCGAGCATTGGATCGAACAGGCGCGCATCCTCGCGACCGGCGGACAGACCGAATTCTCGCGCCGCTAAGGCGCGCTTCCGCCGGCGACTTCGTGCGGCGTTTCGCTCAGAACGCGTTCGTCCCGGAGCTCGCGAGGTTCCGGCGCTTGCGAGCGTAGTGCTTGTGATAGCGCTTCGTCGGCTGTGTGGCCTTCTCACCCGTATCCGGTACCGGCGTGCTCGCGGTCGCGGGCGTGCCGCCCGCGTGTGTGCGCTCGCGCGCGCTGGGAGCGAGCTCGGTGACGGCGGGTGTGCTGACGGTGTCGAGCGTCGTCAGCTGCACCGCTTCGTAGAACGGCACCAGCGTCTTCTTCGGCGGCTCTTTCTCCGCGACCTTGGCGCGTTTCGCCTCCAGCTCGGCGGTGAGCGCCGGCAGCGGCGTGAACGTGGTCTTGGGCCGCATCAGGACGACCTTATAGCCGCGCTTCTTCAGCTCGCCGAGGATCGTCGGCAGCGCTCTGGCGGTCGACGCTTTGATGTCGTGGAACAGGATGATGCCGCCGTTCTGGTGCTCGACCTGGGCCAGCGTGCGCGTGATGAGGCTCTGCGGGCTGCCGATGTAGCTGTCGTTCGACACGACGTCGACGGTGAAGGCGGCGATGCCGCGCTCCTGCAGGTAGGCGAGCAGTTGGGGCGAGTCGCTCAAGCCCGGGAAGCGGAAGAACGGCGCGATCGGCTTGTCGCCGGCAGCCAACGCGACGGCGGCGAAACCGCGTTCGATCTGGTCCTTCGCCTTCTCGAGGCCGAGCCCGGGCAGGTACATCGGATGCGACCAGGTGTGCGTGCCGACGGTGTGGCCGCGCGCAATGACCTCCTTCACCATGTCGGGATAGGCCATCGCCATCTCGCCGACGTTGAAGAAGGTCGCCTTGGTGCAATACTCGTCGAGCGCATCGAGGATCGGCTT
>CAXMLT010000272.1:0-8648 GCA_964194245.1 uncultured Hyphomicrobium sp. | reverse complement strand
GTAGTCGAAGCCGAGCTCGTTGTTGGTGCCGTAGGTCACGTCGCAGGCGTACTGCGCCTTGCGCTGCTCGTCGTTGAGGTCGTGCACGATGCAGCCGACGGTGAGGCCCAGGAACTTGTAGACTTGGCCCATCCACTCGGCGTCGCGCTGAGCCAAATAATCGTTGACAGTGACGACATGCACGCCCGTGCCAGCGAGCGCGTTGAGATAGACCGGCAGCGTGGCGACCAGCGTTTTGCCCTCGCCCGTCTTCATCTCCGCGATCTTGCCCTCGTGCAGCACCATGCCGCCGATGAGCTGCACGTCGAAGTGGCGTTGGCCGAGCGTGCGCTTCGCCGCCTCACGCACGGTTGCGAATGCTGGAATGAGCAGGTCGTCAAGCGACGCGCCTTCCTCGATCTGGCGGCGGAAGTCCCCCGTGCGCGCTTGCAGCTCCGCGTCGCTCAGTCTCGCGATCTCGGGCTCGAGTGCATTGATCGCCTCCACGCGAGGCCGGTAGCCCTTGACGCGGCGCTCGTTTGAGGAGCCGAAGATCTTTGCCGCGAAGCCGCCGATAGTGGAGAGCATCAGAACGTTTCCTTAAACCTGCCAACGTGTCGCCGTCGGACACGGGCCCCAAGCGGTGAACGTCGCCCGCGCAATATAGCCGCCGTATCCGCCGGAGGGTGCCTAAAGGGGCCGCCGTCAACTCGTGCTGAATGCGCCGCGAGCGGGCGATGCCGCCGGGGGAGAGATAAGGACCGCACCCTCACCTTGTCAACGCATTGAGACCTTTGGCGGGAGTGCCCGAAAAGGCCAAGAACATTCGGCGACTCTCAAATTCGTAACTTGGCAGGGCCACCCTCACCCACTATCCATGGGCCCGCAACCTCCCATGCAGTCCGAACGATTTCAGCAGCACCGCGGGCTTGCACTCTTTCGCGCGCCCGCCCGAACCTCAGAGACCCGACAATGCAAAACGTCTTCCTGAAGGGGCGCGTCCTCCTTGCCGCCGCCGTTGTTGCCGCCATTTCGGCCGGCGGCTTCCTCCGCTTCGCGGCCGCCGAGGAGAAACCCGGCGACACGGTCGTGGCGACAGTGAACGGCCAGCCGATCACCGAATCGGACTTGCACTTCGCTGAAAACGAGCTCGGTGGCGAGATCGCCAACCTGCCGCCCGAAGTGAAGCGGCGGGCTCTTGCGGAGTACCTCATCGACAACGAGCTCTTCGCCAAGGCCGCCGAGGAGGCCAAGATTTCGGCCACCCCGGAGTATGAGCAGCAGATGCGCTACCTGAAGCGCCGCGTGCTGCGCGAGCTCTATTTCGACAAGACGCTCAAGGGCAAGATCGGCGAGGACGAGGCCAAGAAGATCTATACCGAGAAGATCGCGCAGCTTAAGCCCGAGGAGGAGATCGAGGCCCGGCACATCCTCGTCGACAGCGAGGAGAAGGCAAAGGAGCTGCACGCCAAGATCGTCGCCGGCGCCGACTTCGCACAGCTCGCCAAGGAGAATTCGACCGATACCGGGTCCAAGGACCAGGGCGGCGTGCTCGGCTATTTCGGACACGGTCAGATGGTGCCGGAGTTCGAGGCCGCAGCCTTCAAGCTTGAGAAGGGCCAGGTCTCCGAGCCGGTGCACACCAACTTCGGCTGGCACATCATTAAGGTCGACGACCGGCGCAAGAAGGAGCCGCCCTCGTTCGCGGCCGTGAAAGACACGATCCTGAACTCGCTGGTGGTGCGCCAGGCCCAGGACACGGCAACCGAGTTGCGCAGCAAGGCGCAGGTCGAGTACGTCGACGCCGGCATCAAGAAGCAGGTCGAGGAGCAGAAACTGAAGCAGGAGCAGGACGCCAAGAAGCCGGCCGAGGCTCCTGCGGCGCCTGCAGAGCCGGCGGCTCCGCCAGCAGCGAAGCCCTGAGCTCAAATACCAGTACGACTGCATCGGGCCGCTTGATCTCAGCGGCCCGATCTGTTTCTAGGTGCGGGCTCGCCGACACTTTGGGATCTTGCCATGGCCAAGGCCGCACCCGTCTCCCCCTTCGCCCCGAAATTGTTGCCCGAGGTGCCGGTCATCGACGGCGTGCGCTTCGCAACCGCCGAAGCCGGCATCCGCTATAAGGGCCGCACCGACTTGCTGCTCGCCGTGCTCGATCCCGGCACGACGGCGGCCGGCGTGCTGACCCAGTCGAAAACGCGCTCCGCCCCGGTCGAGTGGTGCGCGCTAGCCCTGCTTGACGGTCGCGCCCGCGCGCTCGTCATCAATTCTGGCAACGCCAACGCCTTCACGGGCAAGAAGGGGCGCGAGGCGGTCGAGATCACGGCGGAGGCCGCTGCGGAGGCAGTGGGCTGCCCGCCATCTGAGGTCTACGTCGCCTCGACCGGCGTTATCGGCGAGCCGATGGACGCAGGCAAGTTCGCGCACCTACTAGGCCGGCTCGCCGGCGAAGCCGCCCCGGATGCCTGGGGTGCCGCGGCGCGCGCTATCATGACCACCGACACCTTCCCCAAGCTCGCCACACGGCACGCCAAGATCGGCGGCACGGAGGTCGTCATCAACGGCTTCTGCAAGGGCGCCGGCATGATCCAGCCTGACATGGCGACGATGCTATGCTTCGTGTTTACAGATGCCGCCATCGCGGCGCCGGCGCTGCAAGCGATCGTTACGCACGCCGCCGACCGCACCTTCAATTGCGTGACCATCGACGGCGATACCTCAACCAGCGACACGCTGATTGCATTTGCCACAGGCGCAGCGGAAAAGCGCGGCGCGCCGCGCATCGGCGATGCGGCCGATCCGCGCGTTGCCGCGTTCGCGACCGCGCTGCACGACCTCCTGCGCGAGCTGGCGATCCTCATCGCCAAGGACGGCGAGGGCATCACCAAGTTCGTCACCGTCGAGGTTGAGGGCGCCGAAAGCGACTTGGCCGCCCGGCGGATAGGGCTCTCGATCGCCAACTCGCCGTTGGTCAAAACGGCGATCGCGGGCGAGGACCCCAACTGGGGCCGCATCGTCATGGCGGTCGGCAAGGCGGGCGAAGCGGCCGACCGCGACCGGCTGTCGATCTGGTTCGGGGACATCCTCGTCGCCGAGAACGGCGAGCGCGCGGCGAGCTACGACGAAGCGACCGTCGCGCGCTATATGAAGGGCGCCGCCATCGTCGTGCGCGTCGACGTCGGCATCGGCAAGGGTCGCGCCACCGTGTGGACGTGCGACCTGACGCACGGCTACATCGATATCAATGCCTCCTATCGCAGCTGAGCCCCTCTATGGATCGCAACTTCTGGCATGAGCGCTGGCAGAAAAAGGAGACCGGCTTCCATCAGCCCGCCGTCAACGATTTGTTGCAGCTCTACTGGCCGCGGCTCGGCCTCGAGGCAGGCAGCGAGGTCTTCGTGCCGCTATGCGGCAGGAGCCTCGACATGGTCTGGCTTGCCGAGCAGGGGCACCGCGTCATCGGCGCGGAGCTTAGCCAGATCGCAATCGACGAATTCTTCGCCGAGCGCGGTCTAACGCCTGAGGTCTCCAGGCATGCAGGCTTCACGATAAAGTCGGCCGGCGCGTTCGAGCTCTGGCGCGGCGATTTCTTCGAGCTGCCGCCGCGCGCCGTTGCCGGCATAGCGAGCGCCTATGATCGCGCCTCGCTCATCGCATTCCCTGCCGACATGCAGGGGCGCTACGCGGCAAAGCTGAAGGAGCTGGCCCCGGCCCAAGTGCCGCTTCTGCTCATCACTCTCGACTACGATCAAAAACAGATGACCGGTCCACCCTTCTCGACGCCGCGGGATCGGGTCCACGATTTGTTTGCGGATCGCTACGAGATCGAAGAGCTCGCGTGCCGGTCGGCCCTTGAGCAAAATCCACGGTTGTTGCAGCGCGGCCTGACCTCGCTTGAGGAATGCGCCTACGTGTTGCGGCCGATCTGAACGCGGCGATGTTGACTACAAAGCGTCGCTATTTCGCGCAGGCGACGAGCACGGTCGTGCCCACCGTCGGCACGTAGCGCGCGCACAGCTCTTCGACCGGCCCCTTGCCCGCCTCCACAATGGGCTTTGGCGCGGGCTTCGGCGTCGTTTCCGCCTTCGACGTCTGAGGCGGACTCGTCGTCGTGGGCGGGGGAACAGGCGCAGTCGCATCCGGCGTCGTCGCGGCCGCGGGAGGGGGAGGTGTCGCCGCCGCCTCCGACTGCTGCATGCGATCAAGGCCATGCCGCGCGAACTCGATGCCGGAATCGAGCGCGAGCGCGCGATTGTAGAGCGAAGCCGCCTCCGTCTTGTGGCCCTGCTCCTCCTCGATGAGGCCTGACACCGCAAGCGAGAACGCGCTCTTCGGCGCCATGCGCAAGGCCTCGTCGACGTCGGCCTTGGCTTCCTCGGCACGTCCGAGTTTCAGCCGCGCGAACCCGCGCTGGCTCAGCATTGTGGCGCGCTCGCTGGGCAGCAAGTTCGCTGCACCCTTGGAGTTCAATGCGGTCGTGAAGTCAGCAATCGCCGCGTCCCAATTCTGCGCCTGGCTGTTGGCACGCCCGCGCATGTACATCAGATTGAAGTCCTCGGGCTTGGCTCGCAGGGCCTCGTTGAAGTCGGCGAGCGCGAGCTTCGCGTCGCCGCGGCTCAAGTGCGCGTAGCCGCGGCCACGAAACGCCCAGGCATAGTTCGGCACCTTTTCGAGCGCCGTCGAGTAGTCGGAGATCGCCTCCGCGAACATTTGCTTCTTGGCGCGCAAGTCCCCGCGCTGGCACCAGTACTGGGGGTTCCTGGGATCGAGCCCCACGGCGATCTCCACGTCGGCGAGGGCCTCATCGTACTTGCCCATAAGCTTGTAGGCCGCGCCGCGGTTGCCGAGCGCGATCGCCTTGTTGCGCGCATCAAGGCCGCCATCCTCGAAAAGCCGCGTGCAGGCCGCCACCGCGGCCTCCGCTTTCGGCGAGTCGGCACAGCTCGCGATGTCGTTCTGGCTGACGCGCCCACGCGCCCAGGCCTGGGGCGAGAAATCGGGCACGGCGAGCATCAGCGCCGCAGCAACGAACACCGCTCTTGCCGCCGCATCATGATTTGCCGTGTCACAGCCGGTCACGTCGTTCGAGCCTCGCTGCACCCGTTATCGGACGGTCCAGCATACCGCCAATTGTAAAGGAATTTTCGGGGTCCGTATCGAGGACGGAAAGAAATCATTTGTATGCTGAAATAAACCCTAGTCGCACGAGTCTCCGTGATTGTGCCTGACCACGGCCCGCGTTAGCTTTCCTCAGCTCACAGAGATATTGTGACCTGTATGCTGTATTCGCGCCTTATCATTTGCCTCTGTTTAGCAGCCCCCTTCGCGCCGGCCTCGGCTGAGCCGGGCGACGCCATCGGCGCGGCGGTGACGATCGTCAACCACGTCACCGGCGAGTTCAACCGCAACCTGAGGAATCTCGAGACCGGCGACGACGTGCGCCAGGAGGAGATCATTGCGGTTGCCGACGACGCCCTCGGCGAGTTGATGCTGCGCGACCTAACCAAGGTAGCGTTGGGGCCTGGCGCGCGGCTCACGCTCGACCGCTTCATCTACGATCCCAACCGGACCACCGGCTCAATCGTGCTCAACCTGATGCAGGGCGGCTTTCGCTTTATCACCGGAATTGCCGCCAAGCCGACCTACTCGATCCGCACGCCCGTCGTTTCGATTACCGTGCGCGGCACTGTGTTCGATGTCTTCGTCGACGGGAGTGAGGCCGTCTGGATCCTGTTGCACGAAGGTGCGGTTACGGTCTGCAACAACAGCGGCAAATGCCGCGAGCTCAACGATCCCTGCCGGGTCATACGCATCGGCCCCGACGGCGCAATGCCAGATCCGGGCACGTGGAACGCGCTCCCCTACGCGCGTAGCGTGAGCTTCGATACGGCGTTCCCATTTGTCGTGAAGCCGCCCAGCATCGATCCCAAGCCGATATTCTCGCGCGAGGACATCGAGCTCGGCCGCTGCCCCGAGCTGAAGGTGCGCAAGGTCGACTACGAGCTCGACGAGAAGCCGGCGAAGCCGAAGAGCTATACCCCGCGCCGGTCGCGGCAAACATATGTGCGGCCGCGCTACCACCGTACGCCGCGCTACACTCCTGTGGTGCCGAACATCACCATCGGCATCGGCATTGGCGGCGGTGGCGGCCATCGGGGCGGCGGGCATTACTAATTAGCCGTCCGCATTCGCCCCAACCGCGCCACGGAGGCAACTAAGGAAGCAGCGCGACGACGCGCGCAGGCGCGCCCGAGCCGTGCGCAAGCTTGATCGGGAGCGCCACCACCCAGGCTCCCGTCGGCGGCAGTTGGTCGAGGCTCATCAGGTTCTCCAGGCCGACGACGTTGGCTGCGCCCAGAACGCGGTGCACGAAGAAGTCCTTCGACGGCCCGTTGTCCACGCTGGCCGTATCGACGCCGAGCACTGCGGCGCCGCGCTCGACGAGCAGCCGCGCTGCATCGGCGCCGTAGGAGGGAAAGTGCAGGTGGCTCGCATCGCCGGGCGTATCATCGCCAAGGTAAGCGCGCTTGTCGGGCCAGCGGCTGCTCCAGCCGGTGCGCAAGAGCACGATCGATCCGCGTGGGATTGTCCCGTTGATAGCCTCCCACGCGGTAACGTCTTCCGGCGTCAGCGTGTAGTCCGGATCGACCGCCGCCTTCGCTGAAATGTTGATGACCACCGCGCGCCCTATCAGACGGTCGACGGGGATGTCGGCGGCCGCCTCGCCCTTCTCAGCAAAATGATACGGCGCATCGATGTGCGTGCCGCCGTGCTCTGGCGTGCAAAACCGGTTCGCCGCGTAGAAGAACCCCCGCTCCGTCATCCCCTTGTGCTCCTCGGTAAGCTCGAAGGTCTTTGCCTCCGTCGGCCAGAAGATGGTGCTCGCATCGATCGGATGCGTGAGGTCGACGACCTTCGCGGTGGCGAGGTCGAAGCCCGGGCGCCGGCGGGCGGCAGGACCGCCATAGGAAGTGCAAGCGACACGGAAGCTAGGACGACGCGGCGGATCGTGGACATTGTGGCCTCCAGGACACCGAGGAGCACACCAATGCTTGCCAAGGGTGCGTCTGCTGGCAAGCGGTGGCGCCAAGTTGCCGCGAATACTGCCAATTGCGGGGTTACAATGCCGTTTCGCTTGTGGGCTGACATTTGCCTGCAAGCTGCGGCATAATCCGTGGTGGGGGAATCAGTTTCGAGCCGCGAAGGGGCGGAACGTCTTGGCAAAAGACGCGAAGATCGTGTTGGCCGGCGCTCTTGCCTGGGGCCTTTCCTGCGCTTTCGGCGCGGGGCCCGCACTGGCGGCCGGGGCGATTCTGTTCGACACTACCGACGGGCACGTCCTCTACGCCGAGGACGTGGATACCGGCTGGTACCCCGCCTCACTCACAAAGATGATGACGGCCTACGTCGCCTTCCAGGCGGTGCGCGATCACAAGATCACGCTCGACACCAAGATCTTCATCTCGCCACATGCACAGGCGCAGCCACCGACGCGCCTCGGCCTCAAGGCCGGCAAGGACATTCCGCTGGTGGACGCGCTGCGCGCACTCATCATGCGCTCGGCCAATGACCTCGCCATCGCGATTGCCGAGACGGTCGGCGGCGACGAGGCCTCGTTCGTCAAGACCATGAACCAGACAGCGGCGCAGCTCGGCATGCTGCACACCCACTTCATCAACCCCAACGGCTTGCCCGCCGAGCAGCAGGTGACAACCCCGCGCGACATGGCGCTCCTGGCGCAAGCGCTCGTGCGCGACTTCCCCGAGCACGGCGCCATGTTCTCCGACACGCAGGCGATGATCGGGAAGGTCAGCATCTCGACCCACAACGCGCTGCTCGGCAGCTTCCAGGGCGCCGACGGTATCAAGACGGGCTACACCTGCGCCTCGGGCTACAACCTCGTCGCCAGCGCTACGCGCGACGGACACCGTCTCGTCGCGGTCGTGCTCGGCGACGAGACGAGCGCTGCCCGCAATGCACGCGCCGCCGCGCTGCTCGATCACGGCTTCAAGACGCTCGAATGGAAGGCGCTGGCGCCCACCGCGCGGGTGGAGAACTATCCCAGCGATATTGTCGGCGCCGGCTTCGAGCCCAACGCGACCATGCTCGAACACTGGAAGGGCTGCCAGGATTTGCCACCGCCTGTCGTCGCTGACGCCAAGGATGGCAAGGACGCCAAGAAACAGCAGGCGAGCGTCGCCGAGACCAAGAAGCCGGTGCAGCGGCAGGCGCGCTCGAGCGGCAAGAAGAGACGCCACGCGCGCAACGAGTGACCGGCGCGCTCAGACCCAGCGCCCTGACGGCTTGCCGGCTTTTTCCTCGATTGCGTCCCAGATAAGCGCAGCGATGTCGGCCCCGCCAAAATCCTTCACCTGACGGATCCCGGTCGGCGAGGTCACGTTGATCTCGGTGAGGTACGGCCCGATCACGTCGATGCCGGCAAAGAGCAGCCCGCGCCGTTTCAGCTCCGGCCCCAGCCGCTCGCATATCTCCCGATCGCGCGCGGTGAGCTCCGTCGGCTTCGCTGTGCCGCCGACGTGTAGGTTGGAGCGCGTCTCAGTCAGCAACGGCACGCGGTTGATGGCGCCCACGGACTTGCCGTCGACGAGGATGATGCGCTTGTCGCCGTCGCGCACCTCGGGCCGGTACTGCTGCACCATGAACGGCTC
>CAXMLT010000271.1:0-3310 GCA_964194245.1 uncultured Hyphomicrobium sp. | reverse complement strand
ATGGCGACGAACATTCCCCCGCACAATGCGGACGAACTGTGCGCGGCGCTGCTGCATCTCATCAAGCACCCCAAGGCGACCGTCGACAAGCTGGTCGAGATGATCCCGGGGCCCGACTTCCCGACGGGTGGCGTGCTGGTGGAGCCGAAGGAGAGCATCCTCGAAGCTTATCGCACGGGGCGCGGCGGCTTCCGCCTACGCGCCAAGTGGACGAAGGAGGAAACGGGGCGCGGCACGTATCAGATCGTCGTCACCGAAATCCCCTACCAGGTGCAGAAGGCGAAGCTGATCGAGCGCATCGCGGAGCTGCTGACCGAGAAGAAGCTGTCGCTCTTGGGCGACGTGCGCGACGAGAGCGCGGAGGAGATCCGCCTCGTCTTGGAGCCGAAGAGCCGCACCGTCGATCCCGTGCTGCTGATGGAGAGCCTGTTCCACCTCACGGAGCTGGAGCTGCGCTTCGGCCTCAACATGAACGTGCTGTCGGCGGGGCAGATCCCCAACGTGCTGTCCTTGCGCGACGTGCTGCGCCAGTGGCTCGAGCACCGCATCGAGGTGCTGGTCAAGCGTAGCGAGTTCCGCCTGAAGAAGATCGAGCACCGGCTCGAGGTCTTGGACGGCTATCTCGTTGCCTATCTCAATCTCGATGAGGTCATCCGCATCGTCCGCTTCGAGGACGACCCCAGGGCGAAGCTGATCGCGCGCTTCAAGCTCACCGAGGTGCAGGCGGACGCGATCCTGAACCTGCGCCTGAAGTCTTTGTCGAAGCTCGAAGAGATCGAGATCCGCGCCGAGCACGACAAGCTGTCGAAGGAGCGGCGCGAGCTAAAGCAGCTCCTGAAGTCGGAAGAGCTGCAGTGGGAGCGCATTTCCGACGAGGTTAAGGCCACGCGCGAGCGCTACTCCAAGAAGACGGAGCTTGGCGCGCGGCGGACCTCGTTCGCGGAGGCGCCGGAAATCGAGGTCGATCTCGACCAGGCCATGATCGAGAAGGAGGCGGTGACCCTCGTCCTCTCGGAGAAGGGCTGGATCCGCGCGCTGAAGGGGCACGTCGACGATCTCGCCAAGCTCGACTTCAAGCAGGGCGACGGCCTGAAGCGCGCCGTCAAAGCCTACACCACGGACAAGATCCTGGTGCTCGCCACCAACGGCAAGATCTTCACGCTGGAAGCGAGCCAGCTCCCCGGCGGCCGCGGTCACGGTGAGCCGGTGCGTCTCATGATCGAGCTGGAGGAGAACCACGATTTCGCGGAGATCTTTGCGCACGAGCCGGGGCGCAAGCTGCTCGTCGCCTCGACCGCCGGCTACGGCTTCATCGTGCTGGAGGACGAGTGCGTCGCTTCCACCCGCAAGGGCAAGCAGGTGCTGAACGTGTCGGAGCCGGAGGAAGCCAAGCTCGCGGTGCCGGTCGAGGGCGACCACGTGGCGACCGTCGGTGAGAACCGCAAGCTGCTCGTATTCTCGCTCGACGAGGTCAACGAGATGACGCGCGGCAAGGGCGTGATCCTGCAGCGCTTCAAGGACGGCAAGCTCGCGGATGCGCGCGTGTTCAAGAAGACTGACGGCCTCACTTGGCTCGACAGCGCTGGCCGCACGTTCACGCTGTCATGGGCGGAGCTGAAGGATTGGGTCGGCGTGCGCGCGCAAGCCGGCCGCATTGCGCCGAAGGGCTTCCCGCGTTCCAACTCCTTCGGGCCTGCGTTCTGAGCAAGGGATGGGTTTGCGCGTCGGCTTTGGAAGACATTGCAGACTCGAACAGCCGCCCGCCCGCGACGTCCGCTTTTGACCCAGACCTGAAGCGACGTCCGGGCCGGGCTCAAGATCAGCGATAGGCTGCGGGGAAACCCGTGCACTACGCCGCCGTAGGCGGCCCGAACCAGGTGGTTAGTGCGTCAGCGAGCCCCTGCTGGGTTAGGTCTCCCATCCAGGCCACATATCCGTCGGGCCGGATCAGCACGGCGGTGGGAGCAGTGACCGCCCCGAGCACCGGAAGCTCCCATGCGCCATCGTATCTAGCGTCGATCAGCTTGACGCGATCCGCCCATGGCGTGATGTCGAGGCCGCCAGGCTCACCGAGGTTGAGCAGCACTGGCCGAGCATCGTGCAGCAAGGTGAAGACCCGCAGCGGGCCATTGGCGGTGACCAAGTCGAGATCGGGCATTCGACGCCCGAGTAACGGATGCCCCTCACCGAGATCGTAGTGGATGTCGAGACCCGACATCATCGCGGCGAACCGCTTGCGCGGCTCCTCCATGCCGAGGAGTTCGGCCATCGAGTGTCGCACTGCCGTCGTGCGTTCGTCGGCGCGGCGAAGCGCAACCGACGCCATCGTGTTGCGCAGCACGCGGGCAGCAACCGGGTGGCGCTCGGCGTGGTAGGTGTCCAGCAGGCTCTCCGGCGATGTCCCCTTGACCACCTGGGCCAGCTTCCATCCTAAGTTCATCGCATCCTGCACACCGGTCTGAAGGCCCTGTCCACCGTCGGGCGGATGTATGTGCGCGGCGTCCCCGGCCACCAGCACCCGTCCCTTGCGGTAGGCTTCGGCCTGCCGGGTGGCATCGGTAAGCCGGGAGATCCAGGTGGGACTGTGTATCCCGTAATCGGTTCCGTAGACGGCGATAAGCGCCTCGCTGAGATGGGCCAAGGTGGGCTCGCCGGTGGCTCCGACCTGCCGCTCGGTCACCAGAATCCCCACCGGTCCCCGATCCGCGTAGACCACCTTGCCGTCGCGAATCTCGTATTCCACCCTGCCCAGGGAATGAATGCCGAGGGCTTCACGGTGGATGCCCCATTCCGGCGGCGTCTCGGCCAGCTCGGCCTCGGCGATCAGGTTGCTGGTTGTCGGATCCGATCCCGGGAACGCGATGCCGGCGGCCTTGCGGATCAGACTGCGTCCGCCGTCGCACCCGACGAGATATTGCGCCCGCAGCGACCGGCCGTCACTGAGCGCGACGTCGACGCCGGAGTCGTCCTGTGCGAAGCCCGTCACCTCAATGCCGCGATAGATGGGCACCGCCAGTTCCCCGACCCACCCGGCGAGGATGCGCTCGATACGGTTCTGCCGCAGCCCGAGCCCGTAAGGGTGCCGGGTCGGAAAGTCGCTGATGTCCAGCCGATTCCCCGCGAACCCGGCAACCTGCGCCTTCTGCCCCTCAGAGAGGAACCGATCGGCAATTCCGCGCTGATCGAGGACCTCGATGGTGCGCGAGTGCAGACCGCCTGCGCGCGAGCCGGCGAGGTCCTGGTTGGGGCGCCGTTCAAAAATGGCAACGTCGACACCCGCCAACGCCAACTCGCCCGCCAACATCAGCCC
>CAXMLT010000270.1:0-13675 GCA_964194245.1 uncultured Hyphomicrobium sp. | reverse complement strand
TGCTCGAAGAAGCGGCGGTCCTCGGTGGCAAGTGTCGCCTTGATGAGGCTGTCGGGGATCTCGTCGAGCGGCACGCTGTCGTTGTGCAGGATGCCGCGCTTGCCGATCTCGTTGCCGTTCTGGTCGAGGAACTTCACGGCGTATTGGCCGGAGGAGAACTTGCCCTCGTCGAACTCGCGCAGCGCCGGGATGGCGAGCGCGAAGCTGACGACGAGGCCGCCCATGCCGAGCGTCAGCCCCTCCGACAGGAACTCGTTCAGAAGCCGCTTCCAGCCCGCGATCTTGAAGCGGACGAAGTAGCTGGTGCCGGCGTTCCAATAGTCGCGCATCGCCGCCCACGTCTCGGCGAGCGTCGAATCTATCCTGGAATCAAGGCCGAGCCAGTTGATCAGCCGTTCCCGGCGGCCTTGCTTGAAGAACCAATCCTGCACTGCTTGGCGTCCCGGCGTCTCAGGCGGCTAAAAGGTTGGAATCCTCGAGCCGGCGGCGCGGCGACTCAAAGTCCGATTGCGAGGTCGTTGCCCCTTATACATTGGCCCTAGTGGAGATGTTAAGGCGAGGGTTCCGCTGGCGGCAGGCTGGGCCAAAAAATCGACGCGGAAGCTGTGTTTGGAGTCGGCTGGCCGCCAGGCCCAACGTCTTACAATGTGGATGACCTCGTCATCAGGCATTAAGTGTGGCCTCCTTCCTAGGGGCGGCCTTCGGCAGGGAGGAACAGATAATGAGCCGTGTGCGGGTTCTGGTTGGAACGCGTAAAGGGGCGTTCGTTCTGAGTGCCGATGGCACGCGCAAGTCGTGGACCGTCGAGGGTCCGCACTTCCCCGGCTGGGAGATTTACCACGTCAAGGGTTCGCCGGCCGACCCGGATCGGATTTATTGTTCCCAATCGAGCGGTTGGTTCGGGCAGCAGATCCAATGCTCCAAGGACGGCGGCGAGTCCTGGGCGCCGGTCGGCAACCAGTTCGCTTACGACGGCGATGCCGGCACGCACCAGTGGTACGACGGCACCGCGCACCCGTGGGAGTTCAAGCGGATCTGGCATCTCGAGCCGTCGCTCACCGACGCCGACACCGTCTACGCGGGCGCCGAAGATGCCGCGCTGTTTCGGACGGCGGACGGTGGGCAGACGTGGACGGAGCTGGCGGGCCTGCGAGGCCACGGTTCGGGGCCGCGCTGGCAGCCGGGAGCCGGCGGCATGTGCCTCCACACCATTCTCCTCGATCCGTCCAATTCCGACCGCATCTTCATCGCCATCTCGGCCGCCGGCGCCTTTAGAACGGACGACGGCGGCAAAACCTGGCGCGCAATCAACCGCGGGCTGCGCTCCCAATACATCCCCGACCCCGAGGCCGAGGTCGGCCACTGCGTGCACCGCATCGCCATGCACCCCTCCCGCCCCAATGTGCTGTTCATGCAGAAGCATTGGGACGTCATGCGCAGCGACGACGCCGGCGACACTTGGCGCGAGGTGAGCGGCAACCTGCCGACTGACTTCGGCTTCGTGATCGACGTGCACGCGCACGAGCCGGAGACGATCTATGTCGTCCCGATCAAGAGCGACGCGGAGCACTATCCGCTCGAGGGAAAGCTGCGCGTCTACCGCAGCCGCAGCGGCGGCGAGGAGTGGGAGGCACTCTCGAACGGCCTGCCGCAAGCCAACTGCTACGTCAACGTGCTGCGTGACGCGATGGCCGTCGACAAGCTCGATGACTGCGGCGTGTACTTCGGCACCACGGGCGGCCAAGTGTATGTGTCGAGCGACGCCGGCGATAGCTGGAGCCCCATCGTGCGCGATCTACCTGCCGTGCTGTCGGTGGAGGTGCAGACGCTGTCATGATCCGCGTCATCCTTCCGTCGCATCTGCGCATGCACGCCGACATCAACGGCGAGGTGAGCCTGCCGATCGACGGCGTGGTGACGCAACGGTCCGTGCTCGATGCGCTCGAGGCGCAGTATCCGGTGCTGCGCGGAACCGTTCGCGACTACGCGACCCAGCGTCGGCGGCCGTTCTTGCGCTTCTTTGCGTGCCAGCGAGACCTTTCGCTCGATGCGCCCGACACGCCGCTCCCCGAGGCGGTCGTGAGCGGGGCGCAGCCGTTTCTCATCGTGGCGGCGATTGCGGGCGGGTGAGCGCGACTCTCGGGGAGTTGAGTACCGGTGAACCTTCGTCAGCATCCCGAGCGGATGTTTCCTCGTCGAGGAGGCAATTCCAATCTTGGGCGGGCAAAAGCCAGAATCGATCTCAGCGCTTCGGACATTCCTCGATGATGTCTTGGGCGGACGATATAGCGCCGAGCAGATCAACAAGCTCTGGAATACCTGTCCGGCCGATATCTACGTCCGTGGTCCGCAGGGCGGCATCGAGCTCTTGAAAGCGGTGCGGCGGAGACTCGATCTGCCGCCGTTCGGGCAGAGATAGCCGACAGCCACTCAGCACACCGGCGATTCGAACAAATCGGAGTTGAGACGCATGCTCTCGCACGCAGCGGGCCCGGCATCGCCGCGGCACGAGATGAAGTTCCTGGCGCTCGACCTCAAAGGCGTCGACACCGACGGCAGCTTCGAGGGTTACGCGAGCCTCTTTCACCGCGAGGATTTGAGCCACGACGTCGTCATGCCCGGCGCCTTCGCGCAAAGCCTCGCGCAGCGCGGTGCCGCCGGCATCAAGATGCTGTTCCAGCACGAAGATGCTGTTCCAGCACGACGTCACCGCCGATCTGGTGCGCGAGGTCGGTGCCGAGGTGGTGCTATTCGAGGACACCTGCGTTGTAATGGCGGACAGGTACCGCGCCTGCCTTAAGCAGCCGCAGGATGCAGAGGACGGTGCAGGCCGTCGGCGGACTCGTCGGCACAATTCTGACGATCTACGGCCGCGCGCGCGCCTCACAGCCGCTCGCGCAACGCGCGATGAGCTTGAAGATCTAGCGGCGCTCGTTGGGCGCGCGCATTCATGCCGAGTTCAGCCGGCGGCAGCTAGATCATCGCTCATGCTGCGTCTCGAGATTTCCATGCCGCGAATCATTGTCGCCTCTCTTCTCCTCGCCACCGCCATCCTTGCATCCACTCCCGCGCACGCGGCCGGTTGCTACGCGGATTGGTCGGAGGCGGCTCCGATCGTGATGAAGGAAGGCCTCACCACCATCGAGGTGCTGGCGCAGAGCGCGCGGACGAAGATTTCGGGCGATATCGTAAAGACGACGCTGTGCGAGGAAAACGGCGGCTTCGTCTATCGTCTGCTGATCCGCGAGCCCGCGGGCCGCCTCGTCAACCGTACGGTCGATGCCCGCCTGCCCTTTCCGCCATAGTCTATATACAACGCTCTGCGTTATGCTGGCGTACCTCGAAACGCCGCGACAGGAGGAGCGCATGCCCTACACGGATGGTTTCATAGTCCCGGTGCCGAAGAAAAAGCTGCCAGACTATCGGCGCATGGCCCAGAAGGCCGGCAAGATCTGGAAGGAGCACGGTGCGCTTGAGTTCCGCGAGTGTGTCGCCGACGACGTCAAGGTCGGGAAGCGCACCTCCTTCCCGCGCAGCGTGAAGCTGAAGCGCGGCGAGACGGTCCTCTTCTCCTACATCGTCTTCAAGTCGCGGGCCGACCGAGACCGGGTCAACGCCAAGGTGATGACAGACCCGCGGCTCGCCGGGATGATGAGTGGCAAGGATATGCCGTTCGATGGCAAGCGCATGATTTACGGGGGCTTTCAGGTCATCGTTGACCTCTAGCGCTAGGCTGCTATGCCCCTCCTCGCTATATTCGGCTGTAGCCGTGCCAGTCTGAGCGAGGGGAAATGCGTGTCCTTGTCGTAGAGGATGACAAAGATCTGAACCGTCAGCTCGTCGCCGCGCTGTCGGATGCGGGCTACGCCGTCGACACCGCGTCGGACGGCGAGGAGGGCTATTTCCTCGGCGACACCGAGCCTTACGACATCGTCATCCTCGACATCGGCTTGCCGAAGATGGACGGCATCTCCATCCTCGAGCAGTGGCGCCGCTCCGACCGCAAGATGCCGGTCATCATCCTCACCGCCCGCGACCGCTGGAGCGACAAGGTCGCCGGCATGGATGCCGGCGCCGACGACTATCTCGCCAAGCCCTTCCACATGGAGGAGCTCTTGGCCCGTGTGCGCGCGCAGGTGCGCCGCGCTTCGGGACATGCCAAGAGCGAGATCGAGTGCGGGCCCCTGCGGCTCGACACCAAGAGCGCGCGCGTCACCTGCGACGGCCAGCAGATCAAGCTCACCTCGCACGAGTACCGGCTGCTCGCCTACCTCATGCACCACAATGGCCGCGTCGTATCGCGCACCGAGCTCGTCGAGCATCTCTACGAGCAGGATTTCGATCGCGATTCAAACACCATCGAGGTGTTCATCGGGCGGTTGCGCAAGAAAATCCCCGTCGACCTCATCGAGACCGTGCGCGGGCTGGGCTATCGCCTGAGCGAAAAGCCGGGCCAGGCCTGAGCCCCCGCATGCGTTTCAACTCGCTCGCATTCCGGCTCTTTACCACCGCTGCGGCGTGGACGCTGCTGGTGCTGCCGATCGCGGGCTTCATCATCTATGGGCTCTACCGCGACGACGTGCAGGCGAGCTTCGACGGCCAACTGCAGAAGCTCGTCAACGCCATCACCGTCGACAGCATGGAGAGCGCGCAGGGGCCCCCGTCGCCTCCTGCGAACCTTTATGAGCCGCTTTTCGGGGTGACGCATTCGGGCTGGTACTGGCAGATCACGCCGCTCGACGATGCCACTGCACGCAAGCTCGTGTCCGCCTCGCTCGCAACGGCGAGCCTGCCTTCCCCCATTGCAAAGAACGTCGCACCCGATGCGTCCGGCGCCCGCTGGATGGACGCCAAGGGCCCCGCCAGCGAGCCGTTGCGCCTCGTGGAGGTGGTCGACACGCTCGGGCACGAGCCAGAGAAGCCGCGCTATTCCATCATCGTCGCGGGCCCTGCCGACTGGCTCGATCATCTCGTCTCCAACTTCCGCTACCGGCTGACGACCGCCCTGGCGCTCGCCGGCATCGGCCTCGTTGCCGTCACGCTGTTCCAGGTGCGCTTCGGGCTCCTGCCGCTGCGTCAGATCGAGGACGGGCTGGCCGCCATCCGCTCCGGCGCCAAGACGACGCTCGAGGGCGAGCTCCCCGCCGAGATCGAGCCGCTGCAATCCGAGCTCAACGCGCTCATCCATTCCAACCAGGAGATCGTCGACCGCGCGCGCACGCAGGTCGGCAACCTCGCGCACGCGCTCAAAACCCCACTCGCCGTCATGATCAACGAAACGCGCGGAGACAAAACCGGCCTAGGCTCGAAGGTCGCCGAGCAGACGCAGATCATGAGCTCCTCGATCACGCGCTACCTCGACCGCGCGCGCATGGCAGCGCGCGTCGGCGTCGCTGGCGGCGTGACGCCGGTCGCGCCCGTGGTCGAGCCGCTGGTGCGCACGCTGATGCGCATTCACCAGGACAAGAAGGTCGAGATCGCGGTCACGTGTCCGCCGGATGCACGCTTCCAGGGCGAGCGGCAGGATCTGGAGGAGATGCTTGGTAACCTCTTGGACAACGCCTGCAAGTGGGCGCGTCGCAACGTCATCCTGAACGTGGACGTGTCGCCCGAGACCGCGCGCACCTCGGCGCGCACGCGGCGGGGCCGGCGCCTTTCCATTACGGTCGCCGACGACGGACCGGGGCTCACTGAGGATCAACGCAGCCGCATCGGCAAGCGGGGCCAGCGGCTCGACGAGACCAAGCCCGGCTCGGGACTGGGGCTGTCGATCGTCATGGACCTGGCGCAGTCCTACCGCGGCTCCTGCGAGCTGGCCCGCGGGCCCAAGGGCGGACTTGCCGTGCACCTCGAGCTGCCGGCCGCCTGATCCTGTGGGCGCGCCCTGAAGCAGCCACGCCACGCCTCCCCGATTCGCCGCATTGCGGTCCGTATTCCGCCTTGAATGCTGCACAGTCCCTGGCTAATCCGCTACACTGTGACCTGAGGTCTCGAGTGCCGCGCGTGTCGGCGGCCGATAGGCTCAATCGGGGGATTGACACTCATGCGCCACGCGCGCGTCGCCGCCATCGCTCTTCTGCCGCTACTGTCTGCGTGCGGACCCGGGGGGCCGAACAACGCCGATACCGGCCTCGTCGTGGGCGGCATCGCCGGCGGCATCCTTGGCAACCAGGTCGGCAAGGGCTCGGGCAACGTGCTCGCGACCGTGGCGGGCGCTGTCGTCGGCGGCATCGTCGGCAGCGAGATCGGCCGCCGCATGGACGAGCATGACCGCATGTACGCGCAGCAGGCCGAATACGCCGCGCTGGAGGAGGGCGAATCCGACCGCCCGCGACGCTGGCGCAACCCCGACAACGGCCGCTACGGCGACGTGGTCCCGGGCCGGCCCTACAAGCGCGGCGGCATCGATTGCCGCGACTATACCCACACCGTTTATATCGATGGCCGTCCACAGAGCATGCGCGGCACTGCCTGCCGCAACCCGGACGGCACCTGGCGCAATGTCGCTTAGCGTGCAGGTCGCTACCCAATCCCAGATTGCTTAACCCCGGGCCCCGCGCCGCGGCACAACGGCTTGCCCGGGCCGCGAGGCTTGTCAGCTACCGCCGTGCGCCCTATTCCAGCCTGACGACGGGGCTCGGAAGGGCGCAATGCTAGTGTGGATCGGGTTTGCGATTTTGGCAGCCGCCGTCACGTGGGCGGTGACGCGGCCGTTGCTTGCGCACGCGAACGCCAAGGCGTCCACGCCCGACTGCGAGCTTGCCGTCTATCGCGACCAGCTCGCCGAGATCGAGACCGAGCGCGCTGACGGACTGATCGCGGGCGCGGAAGCCGAGGCCGCGCGCATCGAGGTGGCGCGTCGGCTCATCCGCACGGCGGAAGAGCATGCGCGGCTCGACGCAGCCCCTTCGGCACGCGAAGCCTCGCGCCTGCATCAGGCGGCAGTCTATGCCGCGGCCGCAATTCCCGTCGCCGCAATAGCGCTCTATCTCACCGTCGGCTCGCCGTCGCTGCCGGGGCGCCCCTACGACTCCCGCATCAGCGAGCCGGTCGAGCAGGCGAGCGCCGCCGATCTCGTCGCCAAGGTCGAGGCGCACCTGCGCCAGACCCCCGACGATGGCCGCGGCTGGGACGTTCTCGCCCCCGTCTATATGCGCATGGGCGAGTTCCAGCAGGCCGAGGACGCTTATGAGCGTGCGATCCGGCTCCTCGGCGAGTCGCCCGCGCGCCTCACGGGCTTTGCGCGCGCGGCCATCATGTCCGAGAACGGCGTCGTCAACGAGCCCGCGCGCCAGGCCTACGCCAAGCTGCTCAGCGCTGATGCGCAGGCGATCGAGCCCCAGGTGTGGCTGGCGATCGCCAAGGAGCAGGACGGCGATCTCGCGGGCGCGACCGCCGAATACCGGCGGCTCTTGGCGCAGGAGCAGACGAAGGATTCCTGGCGGCAACTGCTCGACGAACGCTTGAAGGTTGCGACCGCCAAACTCAACGGTGAGCCCGCGCCGCAAGCGGCCGCGCCCGACGCCGGCGACGTGGGCGTGATGAGCCCCGAGGCGCGCCAGAAGTTCATCGACAGTATGGTCGCCGGCCTCGCGGACCGATTGAAGAAGGACGGCAAGGACCTTGCCGGCTGGATGCAGCTCGTGCGCGCCTATACGGTGCTCGGCAAGAAGCAGGAGGCGGCGACCGCGCTCAGCGATGCGCGCGCCTCATTTGCGGGCGACGAAAAGTCGTTGGCGCAATTGCAGGAGCTGGCGCAAAGCTTAGGCATCGGATCGTGACCGCCCACTGGGAGAGAGAATGACGAGAAAGCAGCGGCGCGGGGTCCTGATCGGCGTGTGTCTCTCGGTCCTGATGACGGCCGTGGGGCTCGTGCTGTTTGCGCTGCGCGACTCGATCGTCTTCTTCCACACGCCGAGCGACATCGCCGAGAAGCCGATCGAGGCGGGGCAGCGCTTCCGCCTCGGTGGTCTCGTCGCGGCAGGGTCGGTGAAGCGCGGCGAGGGCACCAAGGTCGACTTCGTCGTCACCGACACGCTGAAGGACATCCCGGTGACGTATGAGGGCGTGCTGCCCGATCTCTTCCGGGAGGGGCAGGGCGTGGTGGCGGAGGGCAAGCTCTCGGCGGATGGGCGCTTCGTTGCCGACACGGTGCTGGCGAAGCACGACGAGACCTACATGCCGCCGGAGGTGGCGAAGGCGCTGCAGGCGAAGGGTGTGAAGCTCGGCAAGGGCGCGGTCCATCCGGGGCCGGTGAGCCAATGATCGTTGAGATTGGGCATTTCGCGCTGGTGCTGGCGCTGCTGGTCGCCGTCTTTCAGATGGTGGTTCCGGCGTGGGGCGCGCATGTGCGCGACCGCGAGCTGATGGCGACGGCGGAGCCCGCGGCCTTGTGCCAGCTCGGGCTGCTGATCGTGGCGTTCCTCTCACTGATCAACGCGCACGTGTCGTCGGATTTCTCCGTAGCGAACGTGGTCGCGAACTCGCATTCGACCAAGCCGCTCATCTATCGCATCTCGGGCGTGTGGGGGAACCACGAAGGCTCGATGGTGCTGTGGGTGCTGATCCTGGCCCTGTTCGGCGGGGCCGTCGCCGCCTTCGGGCGCAACCTGCCGCCGACGCTGAAGGCCAACGTGCTCGCGGTGCAGGCCTCGATCGCGGTGGCGTTCATTCTCTTTATCCTCTTCACTTCCAACCCGTTCCTGCGCGTCGACCCGCCGCCGGCCGACGGCAACGGCCTGAACCCGATCCTGCAGGACCCCGCGCTCGCCTTCCATCCGCCGTTCCTCTACACGGGCTACGTCGGGTTCTCGATCGCCTACTCGTTCGCCATCGCCGCGCTGCTCGAAGGCCGGCTCGACCCCGCCTGGGCGCGCTGGGTGCGACCGTGGACGCTGCTCGCGTGGATGTGCCTCACGATCGGCATCGCCATGGGCTCGTGGTGGGCCTACTACGAGCTCGGCTGGGGCGGCTTCTGGTTCTGGGATCCGGTCGAGAACGCGTCCCTCATGCCCTGGCTTGCAGGCACGGCGCTGCTGCATTCCTCGCTCGTCATGGAGAAGCGCGACGCGCTGAAGGTGTGGACGATCCTGCTCGCGATCCTCACCTTTTCGCTGTCGCTGATGGGCACTTTCCTCGTGCGCTCGGGCGTGCTGACCTCGGTGCACGCGTTCGCCGTCGATCCGCGCCGCGGCGTATTCATCCTCGCGATCCTGTCGCTGTTCACCGGCGGCGGGCTTGCCCTCTACGCTTGGCGCGCGCGTGAGCTGCGTCAGGGCGGGTTGTTTGCACCCATCAGCCGCGAAGGCGCGCTCGTCCTCAACAACATCCTGCTGACGACGGCCTGCGCGACCGTGCTCATCGGCACGCTCTATCCGCTGCTGCTCGAGTCGCTGACGGGCGCGAAGATCTCGGTCGGGCCACCGTATTTCAACCTGACGTTCGGACCGCTCGTGGTGCCGCTCTTGCTGGCGCTGCCGTTCGGTCCGCTCCTCGCCTGGAAGCGCGGCGACATCCTAGGGGCCGCACAGCGGCTGATGTTTGCGGCGTTGCTCGCCGTCGTTGTTCTCGCGATTGCGCTCGCTACGCTCTATCGCGGACCCATTTTGGCGCCGTTCGGGCTCGCGATGGGCGTGTTCGTGATGGCAGGCGCCGTCTCCGACCTCGCCTATCGCGCTCGGCTCGGCTCGGTGCCGCTCGCCGAGACCTGGCGCCGGCTCAAAAGTCAGCCACGCTCCGCCTTCGGCTCGGCGCTCGCGCATTTCGGCATGGGGATGCTCGTTGTCGGCCTCGTGGCAACAAGCGCCTACCGCGAGGAGCTGATCCGCGTGATGAAGCCCGGCGAGGAGGCGAGCATCGCCGGCTATACGGTCGCCTTCCGGGGCGTCGCGCCGGCGACGGGGCCGAACTACCGCGAGGTCGTCGGCCTGTTCGACATCGCGCGCGGCGAGACGGCCGTGACGCGGCTCGAGCCGTCAAAGCGCATCTACGACATGCCCCCGCAACCGACGACCGAAGCCGGCATCCACGCGGCCTGGCGCGGCGACCTCTACGTCGTGCTCGGCGATGCGCAGACGGGTGGCGGCTATGCCGTGCGCATTTTCTTCAATCCGCTCGTGCGCTTCATCTGGATCGGCGCGCTCGTCATGTTCTTCGGCGGAGGGGTCTCGCTCAGCGACCGGCGCCTCAGGGTCGGCGCGCCGGGCCGCGCGCGCCGGTTGCCCGCGGCGGCACCTGCCGAATGACGCGGTCCGCTCCAGCTGCTGGTTGGTTCGCCGCGTTGGTCGCTCTCGCGATCGTATGCGCGCCGGCGTTCGCGGTCGAGCCCGACGAGATCCTGCCCAACGCGACGCTGGAGGCGCGCGCTCGCTCCATCTCCTCCGGCTTGCGCTGCCTCGTGTGCCAGAACCAGTCGATCGACGACAGCAACGCGCCGCTCGCGCGCGACCTGCGCGTGCTCGTGCGCGAGCGCCTCAAAGCCGGCGACACCGACGCGCAGGTCATGCAGTTCGTCGAGGACCGCTACGGCGAGTTCGTGCTGCTGCGCCCCGCCTTCAACGCGCATACGCTGCTGTTGTGGCTCGCGCCGCTGGTCGTGCTCTTGGGCGCGGTGTGGATCGGCGTGCGCGCACTCGCCTACCGCCGGCCGCAAGCCGCGGCCGCGCCGGCGCTCACGATCGCCGAGGAGGAGAAGCTACGCGCTCTGCTGTCTGACGAAAAAGAGCGCACCACCGATTGAAGAGCGCTCCGGTTAGCGCGGGGCCGTTGCGATCTCGTCGCCGGCCTTGACGGGGATTTTCCCGGTGACCACCTGGCTCGTGCCCTGCAGCGCCTGCAGCAGCGGGCGCGTCGCGAGCCCCGTCACCGGCAGTTCGGAGGCGCGCTCGAAGCCTTCCACGGCCGCGCGCGTCTCGGTATTGAAGGTGCCGTCCTGCGGGCCCTTGTAGAGGCCCTTTGCCGCGAGCCGTTCCTGCAGGAGACGGATGTCGTGGCGGGCAAGCAGCGTGTCGGCGGCACGCAGCGCATCGAGCGAGGCCGCGAAGGCGAGCGAGTTCACTCCCGTATTGGCGACGTCGTCCGACTTGAAGCGGTGCAGCACCTCGCCGTTGAGCATGATCACCTTCGATTGCACGTAGGTGCCGACGTTGATGCCGACGACCTCGGGTCCCTCCGGCCCGTCCACAAGCAGCGGCGAGCCCGACGAGGCGCCGCCCGTGTCGCAGGTGTGCAGCAGGAGCTGCGCGGGGTTGGTGAAGTCGCGGCTGATCGTGCTCCACTCCGCGTCCTCGAAGTTGCGTTTGACCGTGCAGCCCGATTCGAACATTGGCTGCCACTTCGGAAGGTCACGGTGGTAGGCGACGTTATAGATGCGGCCCGCTTCCGCTAGGCGCATCACCTCCTCGACCGGCTTGCGGCTCAGCTTGAACGAGCCGGCCTTGCACACGGGGTTTGCCAAACGCACGAGCGCCCAATCGCGCGTTGCGTCGATCGGGGGATGCACGTTGAGGCGCGTCGACCCGGCGATGACGTTGGTCTCCGGTGCCCCCTCCGCTGCGCCTGCGATGTGCGTCGAGGTGTGCGAGCCGTGCAGTTTGAGCAGCAAGTCGGTGAGACGTAACGGCGGCACGTCGCTGGTGCGGTAGAGGCAGTGCGCGGCGGTGGCCACGATATCGCGCCCCACGCAGAAGGCAGTGCAAACCGAATGCGAGCGCGGATCGTGCAGCACGCCGATCTTGTCGCCAACCGCGCGCAGCGATTGCGGCAGCGGCACGCGCTCGTCGCTGCCGAAGACGGCCGCGGCGGCGGGCCGGCTTAGGCTCGCCCCGAGCACCGCGAGGAGGACGGCTGTGCCGGAAAGGGACAGCGCCGCCGCGAGACGGCTCAGTTTCGGGCTCATGCAGGCGTTCCCCCCGGCGGTCATGGTCAACAAGCCCTTTATTACCAAGTGTTAAGGCAATCGAAAGGCTGCTGTAATCCCGATCTCGCTACCCGGTAGAGCACGACGAAAATCCCTGCCTCGCAGAATGGAGATTCTTGCGCATGCTCTCCCACCCCAGGTCGCCTGAGGACGTAGCAAAGACCGGGCCAGCCGGTTCCTCAGCCGGTTCTCTTGGCCGCGACTGGCGCCGCCTTGCCGCCGCCGTCGTTCTCGGCGCTGGTCTCTTGGCGCTTGGCATTACCGATCGCTCGGCTCCGGCCGTCGCGCAGTTGAAGGTCGGCACGCCGGCCGAGACGCTGTCGTTTGCCGATATTGTCGACCGCGTGAAGCCGGCGGTGGTCAGTGTTTCCACGACCAACGAGGTCCCCAAGGTTGCCGACAACAAGCCCCGCGGCGGTCGTCCGTTCGAGGGCATCCCGGGCTTGCCCGAGGATCATCCGCTGAATGAGCTCTTCAAGAACCTGCCGGGCGCCCAGCCGCAGCAGCAGCGTCCGCGCCAGGCGGCCGGCTCTGGCTTCGTCATCACGTCCGACGGCTATATCGTGACCAACCGGCACGTCGTCGACGGCGCCACCAAGGTGAAGGTCGCCTTCGACGATCAGGAAGAGTTCGACGCCACCATCAAGGGCACGGACGAGCGTACGGATCTCGCGCTTCTGAAGATCGAACCGAAGAAGCCGCTACCCACCGTCAAGTTCGCGGAGAAGACCCCGCGCGTCGGTGACTGGGTGCTCGCCGTCGGCAATCCGTTCGGCCTCGGCGGCACGGTCACGGCCGGCATCGTCTCCGCGCTTGCCCGCAACATCGGCGGCCCCTACGACTACATGCAGATCGACGCGGCCGTGAACCACGGCAACTCCGGCGGTCCCTCCATCAACCTGGAAGGCGACGTGGTCGGCGTGAACACGGCGATCTACAGCCCCACGGGCGGCAACGTCGGCATCGCGTTCGCGGTCCCGTCCGACACCGTCAAGCGGGTTATCGAGCAGCTCGAGAAGGGCGGCGCTGTGAGCCGCGGCTGGCTCGGCGTGAAGATCCAGGACGTCGACAAGGACCTCGCCGGCAACCTGGGCCTCAAGGAGCCGCACGGCGCCATCATCAGCGAGGTGCTGACCGACGGCCCGGCTGCTGCCGCAGGCCTCAAGGTCGAGGACGCGATCGTGCAGATCGACTCCAAGAAGATCGACGACAGCCGCGATCTCGCGCGCACCATCGCCGATCTTCCCGCGAAGTCGACGGTCGACGTCAAGATCTGGCGGAACAAGAACGAGCAGACCCTGAAGGTCAAGCTCGGCACCTATCCCAACAAGGATGAGGTCGCCGACAAGGACAATGACCAGGAGGACAAGCCCGAAGACACCAGCTCGACGGTTGACCTGAAGCAGCTCGGCATCACGCTGAAGCCGGCGACGGGCACCGCCAAGGAGGGCGTCGTCATCTCCGAGGTCGATCCGAACTCGGACGCCGCCACGAAGGGCCTGCGCGAGGGTGACGTCATCCTCAAGGCTGCCGGCGAGGACGTGACCTCGCCCCAGGACGTGGTCAAGGCGCTTAAGAAGACCAAGGACGAGGGTCTCTCTGCGGTGATGTTCCACATTAAGAAGGGCGGCGACCAGACGGTGCTGGTGGCGGTTCCGATCGGCAAGGGCTGAGCCTTCAACGGCCAGCTAGGTGAATTGAAGCGGCTCGCCTCTCCCAGAGATGGCGGGCCGCCTCGACGTTGGGGGCCGTCGCGGG
>CAXMLT010000269.1:0-4782 GCA_964194245.1 uncultured Hyphomicrobium sp. | reverse complement strand
GCATCGCCGTCGGCATGGCGACGAACATCCCGCCACACAATCTCGGCGAGGTCATCGACGCGTGCCTCGCGCACCTCGAGAACCCCGAGATATCGATCGACGAGCTGTGCCAGATCATCCAGGGCCCGGATTTTCCGACCGGCGGCCTGATCATCGGCCGCAGCGGCATCCTCGCCGCCTACCACAAGGGCCGCGGCTCGATCCTGATGCGCGCCAAGGTTGAGGTCGAGCAGATCCGCAAGGATCGCGAGGCGCTGATCGTCAGCGCGATCCCCTACCAAGTGAACAAGAAGACGCTGATCGAGAAGATCGCCGACCTCGTGCGCGAAAAGCGCGTCGAGGGCATCTCCGACATCTGGGACGAGACCAACCGCGAAGGCATGCGCATCGTCATCGAATTAAAGCGCGATGCGGTTGCCGACGTCGTGCTCAATCAGCTCTACCGCTTCTCTGATCTGCAGACCACGTTCGGCGCCAACATGCTGGCGATCAACGGCGGTCGGCCCGAGAGCCTCAACCTCAAGGACATGGTCGAGGCGTTCACCAACTTCCGCGAGGAAGTGGTCAGCCGCCGCACCAAGTTCCTGCTGACGAAGGCGCGTGAGCGTGCCCACGTCCTCGTCGGCCTCGCCATCGCCGTCGCCAACATCGACGAGGTGATCAAGCTCATCCGCCACGCGGCGAGCCCCGCCGCCGCGCGCGAGCAGTTGATGGAACGCGACTGGCCGGCGCACGACATCGCTCCGCTTGTCATGCTGATCGCCGACCCGCGCCACAAGGTCTCCGACAAGGGCACCTACAAGCTGTCCGAGGAGCAGGCCAAGGCCATCCTCGAGCTGCGCCTCGCCCGCCTGACCGCGCTCGGCCGCGACGAGATCGCCGACGAGCTGAAGAAGATCGGCGAGGAGATCAAGGAATACCTCGCGATCCTCGCCTCGCGTCTGCGCGTCGTCGAGATCGTCCGGAAAGAGCTGTCGGATATCCGGGACGAGTTCGCGACCCCGCGCAAGACCGAGATCGTCGAGATGGAGGGCGACCTCGAGGACGAGGACCTCATCCAGCGCGAAGATTGCGTCGTGACCGTCTCGCTCAAGGGCTACGTCAAGCGCGTGCCGCTCGCCACCTACCGGGCGCAGCGGCGCGGCGGTAAGGGCCGCTCGGGCGTGTCGACGCGCGAGGAGGACGTCGTCACCAAGATCTTCGTCGCCTCGACGCACACGCCGGTGTTGTTCTTCTCCTCGCGCGGCATGTGCTACCGCATGAAGGTGTGGCGGCTGCCGGCGGCAACGCCGCAGGCGACCGGCAAGGCGTTGGTCAACCTATTGCCGCTGCAGCAGGGCGAGGTCATTACCTCCATCCTGCCGCTCCCTGAGGATCCGGAGACGTGGGGCGCGCTGCAGCTCGCCTTCGCCACGCGCTCAGGCAAGGTGCGGCGCAACGCGCTCTCCGACTTCGAGAACATCAACCGCAACGGCAAGATCGCCATGAAGCTCGACGAGGGCGATGCCATTGTCGCGGTGCAGATCTGCACGCCCGAGAACGACGTGCTGCTGACGAGCGCGCAGGGGCGCTGCATCCGCTTCCTGCTGGAAGACGAGGTGCGCCTGTTCAAGGGTCGCGATAGCGACGGCGTGCGCGGCATCAAGCTCGACGACGGGGACCAGGTCATCTCCATGACCATACTCACCCACGTCGACGCCGAAGCCGGCGAGCGCGCGGCCTATCTGAAGCAGGCGACCATGCTGCGACGCGCCCAGGGCGACGAGATTGCAGATACGGTGCCGGACGCCGAAAGCGACGAGGAAGTGGTCGGCGAGGCCGAGCTGACCTCGGAGCGCTTCGCCGAGCTTGGCGCCAAGGAGCAGTTCGTGCTCACGGTCTCCGAGAAGGGCTTCGGCAAGCGCTCCTCGTCCTACGAGTACCGGACCTCCGGCCGCGGCGGCAAAGGCATCGTCGCCATGGTCGTCAACGACCGCAACGGGCCGTTGGTCGCGTCCTTCCCCGTCGCGCAGAGCGACCAGATCATGCTGGTGACGGACGCCGGCCAGCTCATCCGCTGCCCGGTCGACGACGTGCGCATCGCGGGGCGCAACACGCAAGGCGTGCGCGTGTTCAAGACCGATGCCGAGGAACGCGTCGTCTCCGTCGAGCATATCCCCGAGGAATCCGCGGCCGAAGAGAGCGGGGACGAGGGCGAGGGCCCCGGCGGCGAGGAGCCGTCCGCCGACTAAGTCCGCGTGCGACGACAGGAAGGCTAGGCTCTATGCCGGGCTTTTTGCTTACGCCGATGCGATAGGGTATTGCCAACACCAAGTCTTCGCCGCGGGCGGTAGCAGCACCATCAAGAGCGCCATTGAGGCGTGAGCACCATGCGCAGCTACTCTAGGCGAGTGCTCGGATGTAAACGACATCTCGCCCGCAATTATCGGCGCGTTTTGACTAACGCGCCTGTGCCATTCCTCCTCGCATTTCGCAATCTCGTGCACGACAAGACCCGGCTTGCCGCAACGCTGGCGGGCCTCACGTTTGCAGTCGTACTGGTCGGCGTGCAGCTTGGTCTCTACTTGGGCGTTCGCAAGATAATCACCGACATGATCGACCACACTGCCGCGCAGGTCTGGATTGTTCCCTTCGGCACGCAAAGCATCGAAGATTCGTTCCCCCTGTTGGGAGACCACGAACGTCAGCAGGCGCTGGCGACGCCCGGAGTTGAGCGCGTCATGCCGCTGGTCGTTTCCTTTGCGGACTGGGACCGCCCGGACGGCGGCATTGCACACGTCGTCGTGGTCGGATCTGACGCCGAAGATGGGGGCCTCGCACCCTGGAATCTTCACGGCGGCGATTGGACTGAAATAAAGAGCTACAAGGGCGTCGGCATAGATCGCACCTATCTCGACGAGCTCGGCGTCGCAGGCATCGGGTCGCGCGCCGGGATCGATTTCGGGTCCCAATCCCATTCTCTTCGCGTCAAGGCCCTCACCGAGGGCATACGGTCATTCACCCAGGCCCCCTACATCTTCACGACAAACTCCCGAGCACGGGAGTTCTTCGGCGTCCCCGACGACAAGAGCACGTTCCTGCTCGTGAAGACGGACCCGCAGGCCGACGTGGAGCAGGTTCGAAAGGATATCGCGGCGCGCCTGCCGGACATGGAAGTGCTCACCACCGCCGAGTTCCGTCAGCGCAGCATCCGGCACTGGCTCTTTCGCACCGGCGTCGGCCTGGCGTTGATTTTAGGCACCATTCTTGGCGTTGTGATCGGGGTGGTGATAGAGGCGCAGACGCTCTATTCCGCCACCCTCGATCACATCAAAGAGTTTGCCGTCCTGCGCATGCTCGGCTCCTCGGCGCGCTACGTCTATCGGATTATCGTGGCGCAGGCCTCCATGATTTCCGTCGCCGGGTTTGCTCTCGGCGCGCTTTGCGTCGCGGTTGTCGATCACTTGAGCCAGGAGACCGCGCTGCCCATGGTCGTCCCGCCCGCGCTATTTCTGGCCATGCTGATTGTCTCGTTGGCTATCGGCGCCTTTTCGGCCGTCATCGCCGTGCTGAAGGTCTTGCGCGTCGATCCCGCAAGCGTGCTCATGCGATGAACAAGAATTATGGTCCGTGCTCGAGGGGTTTGCCCGCCGCAGACAGCGGCCCTTAGGCGGAGCACGACAGGCCCGGGCTTTTTGTTTACGCCGATGCGATAGGACGTTGTCCCCGGCCGCGCGCGCAGGCTAAGACGGTCGGGCTTCGCAATCGGCGTGCCCCGGCCCCATGAAACGCATCGGCTTCTACCCCGGCACCTTCGACCCCGTGACGCTCGGGCACACCGACGTCATCGAGCGGGCGTGCCGGCTCGTCGACAAGCTCGTCATTGGCGTCGGCGTGCATCCGGAGAAGGCGCCGCTGTTCACCGCCCCTGAGCGCATCGACATGCTGAAGGACGAGACCAAGGGGATCGCGCGCTCAACCGGCACCGAGATCGACATCGTCACCTTCGCCAACCTCGCCGTCGATGCCGCTGCCGAGCACAAGGCGGCCGTCATCTTCCGCGGGCTGCGCGACGGCACCGACTTCGACTATGAGATGCAGATGGCCGGCATGAACGGCGCGATGGCGCCGGCGATCCAGACCGTGTTCGTCGCCGCCTCGCCGAAGGTTCGCCACATCGCGGCAAACCTCGTGCGCCAGATCGCGCTCATGGGCGGCGACGCCTCGACGTTCGTCTCGCCCGCGGTGTCGCAGCGCCTGAAGGCGAAGGCCAAGCCGCGCAAGTAGCGCGCACGTAAGCGAAAACCTCACGCAAGTTGCAGGAAGCCCGTCAGGAGCGATAAGAAGGGCGCCTTGCCGGGGCGGCTGCGCCGCTGGCTCTCCAAGAACAACGACAAGGGGATGGACCGCCATGCGATCGTTGACCTGCCTCGTTCTGGCGTTCTGCGTGATCTCGGGTGCCGCCTGCTCAGATCAGAAGAAGGCCTCCGCCAGCGACGGCGACACCCTCGTCATCGAGACCAAGACGGGCAACGTTGTCATCAAGCTGCGGCCCGACCTCGCGCCAAGGCACGTCGAGCGCGTGAAGCAGCTCGCCAAGGAGGGTTTCTACGACGGCCTGAAATTCCACCGCGTGATCCCGGGCTTCATGGCGCAGACGGGCGACCCCAAGGGCACGGGCGAGGGTGGCTCCAACTACCCGGACCTGCCGGCGGAGTTCTCGCAGGAGCCCTACAAGCGCGGCAGCGTGGGCGCGGCGCGCACGCAGGACCCCAACAGCGCCAACAGCCAGTTCTTCATCTG
>CAXMLT010000268.1:0-5199 GCA_964194245.1 uncultured Hyphomicrobium sp. | reverse complement strand
CAACTGGACTGTGCTTATGCGATGGCTGAGCGCCGCTACGCCTAGCCGATAAGCTTGCGCGCCACGAGTCGGCCGGGTCCTTTGGAGGTGAGGATGGCTGAAATCCGCATTCAAATGTGTGCTTGGCATCGATCCTCTCCAAGCTACAGGCTAGGTCTTTGGAACCAAAGTCAGCTCCAGAGGACCTGGCGGAAGCGCAAAATCGACGCGGTGCACATCGCCCGACATTAGGCTGTGTCGCATTCGCCGCGGCGAGATTTCGACGGTGAACCGCGTGAACGTCAGCACTTTGACTGGCTCGCCGAACTCAGATGTGAGCCGATCATAGTCCCCTACACTCAAGAAGCATTTGTATCGGTCGCCGTTGCCGCCTGCACGCCACAACGCGGTCGCCGCTATCAAAATCTCAGTCTCGACGGAAGGGTGAAATACAGTATGGCCCATTGCAGTCCGTCCTAATGCCTCTCGGACTTATCAACGTTCTCATAGTCCTATGTTCCATTAAGAACGAGATGCAGATGCGCGCGTTTTTGCAAATTGTCGTGAGCTTGGCCTAGTGCCCAAGCATCGGAGGATCGCGTGGAGTTCAAAGTTGAGACAACGAAACTTGGCCGTTCCTCGTTGATGAGGAAAGGCGTGTTCGTATCGAACTGACCGAGCCAGCACGCCGTTCGCGTGGCAAGCTATTTGAAGAAAGAGAGGTCGCACTCGCGGAGTCGGATTTGGAGGTGACTTCGCTCGGGAAGACGTGAGCCTCGGCTGGCAAGCGTGCTCTCACGCGGCGCCGGCGCTGAAGCGTGCAACTCGCGAACGCTGCACTACGATCACGTCAGCTTTTGGGTCAAAGGCTGATGATCCAAGCGCGACCGAGTCACGTCGGCTTCACATCGCTAAGCGGAACCGGAACTCGACGGTCATTTTGTGCCAGATCCTTGGCCCTTTCCCACAATACAGTCGCAGCCGGGTACGGGCGTAACGTCACTGTCAAATCGTAGACCTCGTTTTGCGCGCGTCGGGCCCTGGTCCGATTGTACATTCCGGCCGGTCCACTTATTTTATTCAGGGTCCTCTATCCAGGGCGCCGTTCGGTTCGGCGCACTTCTCAAGCATGGTTCGATCGAGAACTCCGAATTCTCGAATGAGATGGGGCTGCGATGATCAATCTCACCGTGAATGGAAGCAAGCACTCCGTGGCGGCTCCCGACGAGATGCCGCTTCTGTGGGTGCTCCGGGATATCCTCGGCATGACCGGCACGAAGTTCGGGTGCGGCATCGCCCAGTGCGGGGCCTGCACGGTGCACGTCGATGGCGAGCCCAGACGCTCGTGCGTCACCCCGGTCCGGGACGTCGCGGAGGCGTCGGTTACGACGATCGAAGCAGTCGGACAGTCGCCGGAGGGCAAGGCAGTGCAAAAAGCCTGGCTCGATATGGAGGTGGTGCAGTGCGGCTACTGCCAATCCGGGCAGATCATGACGGCCACGGCGCTGCTCGCCAGCAATCCCACCCCAACCGACTCCGACATCGATTTGGCGATGGCGGGAAACATCTGTCGTTGCGGCACGTATCTGCGCATTCGCGAAGCCATCAAGCAGGCCGCGAACTCCGTCGCGGGAGGCAAGCCGTGAAGGTGCAGCACACCCTCGAGCCCACCGAGCGAACCATTTCGCGGCGGCTTTTTCTCAAAACCGGCGCGGCCATCGGTGGCGGCCTGATGGTCGGATGGGTTCCGGAGGCAGCCGATGCGGCGAAAAAGGTGGAACCCCTTCCTCCCGCTGCCTACGTACGCATCGATCCGCAAGGCAAGGTGACCATCATCTGCCCGATGGCCGAGATGGGGCAGGGCGTCTATACGGCGCTGCCCATGCTGGTGGCGGAAGAGCTCGATGTCGACATGGGCAATGTCGGCGTGGAGCATTCGGCGCCGAACGACAAGCTCTACGGCAACGCCTTCCTCGGAGGCGTGCAGACCACAGGCAACTCGTCGTCCATCCGCGCCTTCTACCTACCGCTGCGCGAAGTGGGCGCCGCTGCGCGGGCCATGCTGATCGCCGCAGCCGCAGAGAGGCTCAACGTCGATTCAGGCGCGCTCTCGACCGAGCCTGGTTACGTAGTGGATACGGCGGGCAAGCGGCGCATCGCTTACGGGGAGCTAGCCGATGCAGCGGCGAAGCTGCCTGCCCCCACCGACATCAAGCTTAAGGACCCGAGCACCTTCCGCATCATCGGCACGCCGGCCAAGCGGCTGGATGTCGCCGGCAAGGTCGACGGCACTGCGGTCTACGGCATCGACGTGAAACTGCCGGACATGAAGATTGCAACCGTCGCGGCCTCGCCGGTGTTCGGCGGCACGCTCGCCTCCTTCGACGACGCCGCGGCGTTAAAAGTGCCGGGCGTGCATCAGGTGGTAAAGCTCGACAACACCGTTGCCGTGGTCGCCGACCATTACTGGGCCGCAAAGCAAGGCGTCGAAGTCGGCGCGCCAAAGTTCAACGACGGGCCGCACGCCGCGCTTACGACGGTCGACGTGGTGGCCGCGCTGGCAAAGGCCGCGGAGACGCCTGGCGCAGTCGCCAAGAACGAGGGCGACGTGACCGCGGCGCTGGCAGGCGCCGCGACGAAGGTCGAAGCTATCTACGAGGCGCCCTTCCTCGCGCATGCGACCATGGAGCCGATCAATTGCACTGTGCAGGTGACGCCCGACGGCTGCGACGTCTGGGTCGGCACGCAGATCCCCACCGTCGCGCAGAAGGCCGTGGCGCAGACGCTCGGACTGAAGTTGGAACAGGTGCGCATTCACAATCACTTGCTGGGTGGAGGCTTCGGGCGACGGCTCGAGTTCGACTTCATCGTCCAGGCCGCGCTGATTGCCAAGCAGTCCAAAGACCCGATCAAGGTCGTGTGGAGCCGCGAGGAGGACATCCAGCACGACATGTACCGGCCGTACTACTACGACCGCTTCTCCGCGGGCCTCGACGCGCAGGGCATGCCGATCGCCTGGAGCCATCGCATTGTCGGCTCCTCGATCATGGCGCGGTTCTTCCCCCCCGCCTTCAAGGACGGCATCGACCCCGACGCCGTCGATGGCGCGATCGACATGCCCTACGCCATCCCGAACAAGCGGGTCGAATACGTGCGCGAGGAGCCTCCGGGCATTCCGACCGCGTTCTGGCGCGGCGTCGGCCCCACCCACAACGTCTATGTGATCGAGAGCTTTGTCGACGAGCTCGCGGCGATAGCGAAAAAGGACCCCGTCGAGTACCGCCGCGCAATGCTCGGCGATAATCCGCGCGCGCTCTACGTCTTGAACCGCGCCGCGGAAATTGCTGGCTGGGGAAAGCCACTGGGCGACAGACGCGGCCGCGGCGTATGCGTTCACAACACGTTCGGAAGCTACATGTCGCAGGTCGCCGAGGTCACGGTGTCGAAATCCGGCGAGGTGCACGTGGACCGCGTGGTCTGCGTCGTGGACACCGGCGTCGCCGTCAACCCCGATACCATCGTGGCGCAGATGCAGAGTGGCATCATCTTTGGCATCACCGCCGCGCTTTGGGGCGAGATCACATTGAAGAACGGCCGCGTCGAGCAGTCGAACTTCGACAATTACCGGATGCTGCGCCTCAATGAGGCACCGGTCGTCGAGGTCGAGGTGGTCAAGAGCAGCGAGAACCCCGGCGGCATCGGCGAACCCGGCACGTCGGCCTTGGCCCCCGCCGTACTCAACGCCGTCTTTGCGGCGACGGGCGTGCGGCTGCGCAAGCTGCCCATCAAACCGCATTTATTGAAATCCGCATGACGCAAAGGAACCAACTTCGGCTTGGGGTCATTGTCAGAAGTCGTACGTGCGACTGAGCTACGGCCGCTATTGTTTGGCAATGGTTGCGGTTGGCAAAGAAGCCGACCGCCTCGCTGGGATTGCTTATCTCAAAGAACCGCAGCGGGCTCGATGGGCCCTGCGCAACCTGGCTCAAACCGAGGAAGACGCTGACAAGTCCCATTGCCAGTATGACGACGCTCAGGGTGCGGCGTTGCCGGTAGCCGAGCAGGACCGTCGCCAAGAAGATCGAGGCAGGGACGATGAGCGATAGGAAGCTGAGCCAAGTAGCTCCGGGAGATACCGTCGACGGCATCCAACTAGGCCTCTGTCCGGCGAGGTCGAGCGCTCCAACGATCGGAGCTCGGTTCGGCAGCGCGGTCCAGAGTGCGGGCGGAAGTGGGATCAATTGCAGCAGCGGCACCAGCGCAATCAGTCCGCACGCTAACAACGCATAACGGGTCGGACCGCCGCTCGGGAGGTGCAGGCAGCGCCAGATGGCCAGCAGAAGCAAGGGCAGCGCCGTGAGCTGAAGGATGAAGTCGGACAGGAAACCTGACCTCGTGCCTCCGCCGAGCACAATCGCGGCCACAAGCATCGCGGCGCCAAAAAGAGGGAATTGCCGAGCCCGAGCTGCCACGACTGCCGCAAGAATACCCGCTCCAAAGCCGGCGGAAACTCCGGTGCTTTCGTCCTGGGTCCGCAAGATCGCCGCGGCGCCGTCCGCCCCGATTACGCTAGCGCATTTGGCAGAAATTTATAGCCCTGCGCCGCCAAACGTGCGTGGCGAGGCGGGTCGATGTGACCGCTTGAGTTGACTTCGAGGTGGCCGGGCCGTCGGCGCAGTCGGTTCCCGCATCAGCCAAATCGGGAAAATCGTGATCACGCCTCGAGCCGAATGCGGCGCGGTAATCTCCAGGACGCCTTTGTTGAGGCTCGCTTCCTGAGCCGGCTTCGCAAGCCCAGCTTCCCGCTGACCGGCCTCTACCGCTTCCGCACCCCGGCGTAAGCGCGGGCGTTTCAGCCCGCTCCGACCCTTTCGCGAGAGCACCGCGAAGGGGTCGAATTCCGGTCATATTTCCGGGGCCTGGGAGCGGTAGGGGTTTCACTCGATTTGCCGCGACAGCAAGGAAAGAAGTCATGACGGTGCCTCAGAATCTAAATCGCGCAGTGGGCCTGTTCGCGGCGCTGCTTCTCGGCGCCCTCCTGGCCTCTCCGAGCGCTGCGCGCGATGGCACCTTGACCGTCGCCCAGAACCCGCCGAACCAGCCGCCGCCCGGCCAGGGGCAGGAGCAAGGCGAGCCCAATCCCAAGGAGCACCACAAGGACCGCGGCGACCAGGGTCAGCACCAACAACAACAACAACGTAAGCGCTGCGCCGACCCCAC
>CAXMLT010000267.1:0-3042 GCA_964194245.1 uncultured Hyphomicrobium sp. | reverse complement strand
ACCACGACGATGGCGTCGTCGACGACGAGACCGATGGCGAGCACGAGCGCCAGCAGCGTCAAGAGGTTGATCGAATAGCCGAGCGCCAGCAGCGCAAACATCACCCCGATGAGCGACAGCGGGATCGTGACCATCGGGATGAGGGTCGAGCGCAGTCTACCGAGGAACAGGAAGATTACGACGATGACGATGATGGCGGCCTCGATAAGCGTCTTCTCCACCTCTCTGATGGAGGCATCGATGAACTTGGTCGAATCGTAGGCGATATCCGAGGTCATGCCGGGCGGGAGCTGGGCCTTGATGTCGGGGAAGGTCTTGCGCACATCGGCGATGACGGTCAGCGGGTTGGCGGTCGGGGTCGAATAAATACCGACGAACACGGCCTTGAGCCCGTTGAACACCGAGGACGAGTCCGCGTTCTCGGCGCCGAGCGTTATGTCGGAGATGTCGGACAGGCGCACGAGCGCATCCCCGCGCGCCGACACAATGAGCTGCCCGAACGCGGAAGCGCTGTCGAGCGACGTCTGCGCGTTGATCGTCGTCTGCACGAAGTCGCCTTTGATCTGGCCGGCAGCGGACGTGAAGTTGTTGGCGGCAAGGGCCGTGCGCACGTCGGTCGGCGTGACACCGAGGGCGGCCATCTTCTCCGGGTTGAGCCATATGCGCATGGCGAACGTCTGCCCGCCGAGGATCTGCGCGTTGGCGACGCCGTTGATCGTCTGCAGCTTCGGCTGCACGACGCGCGTCAGGTAGTCGGTGATCTGCGAGCTCGTCAGCACGTCGCTGTTGAACGACAGGTACATCAGCGCAGTCGCCTCGCCCGTCTGCTTGACGACGACCGGGTCCTGCGATTCGCGCGGCAGGATGCTCTTCACCTGGTTGACCTTGGCGAGCACGTCGGTGACCGCGCGGTCCGGGTTGGCGTTGAGCCGCAGGTTGAGCGTGACGGTCGAGACGTTCTGGCGCGAGGACGAGGTGAGCGTGTCGATGCCTTCGGCGCTGGCGACCGCCTGCTGGATCGGCACCGTGATGAAGCCCTTGATCACGTCGGCGTTGGCGCCTGGATAGGTGGTCGTGATCGTGATCGTGGTGTTGGACAGCTCGGGATACTGGCGCACCGGCAGGTTGAATGCCGCGCTCAAGCCGATCAGCAGGATGAGCAGGCTCACGACCGAGGCTAGGACGGGGCGCCGGATGAAGATGTCCGTGAACGACATGGGCCCCGCCTATTGCCTTGGCCGCTCGGCCGGCGGCACAAGCGCTTGGCTGTTGTCGATCTTCACGTGGCTGCCGTTGATGAGCTTGATCTGCCCCGTGGTGACGACCTGCTCGCCGGGTTGCAGTCCGGTTTCGATCGCCACGCGGTCCTCGCGCACCTGGCCCGGCCTGACGAAGCGCCGCTCGACCGAGAACACGGCGTCGGCCGGCGGTTGCGCGGGCACGGCACCCCCTCCCTCCGGCGGCTTCACCACGTAAACGCTATCGCCATAGAGACTATAGGTGAGGGCGGTGCGCGGAATCGAGAGGACCTGGCGCGCGGCGCCCGCGAGCACGGACACGTTGGCGAACATGCCGGGCAGCAGCTTGCGCTCCGGATTGTCGAGAGTGCCCCGCACGAGCAGCGTGCGGGTGTCCTGCGCGACGCGCGCATCGAGCGAGGAGATCTTGCCCTTGAACACCTGGCCCGGGTAGGCGTCGACCGTGAGCTCGATGGTCTGGTCCCGCTTCAGCTTGCCGATGTTCTGCTCGGGCATGGGAAAGTCGACCCAGATCGGGTCCTGCGCCTGCAGTGTCACCATGGAGAGGCCGGGGGAGACGTACTGCCCCAGCTCCACGTGGCGGATGCCGAGCCGGCCCGCGAACGGTGCCAGGATCGCCTTTTGCGCGATCAGCGCCTTGATGCGGTTCAAGGCGGCGGCCGCCGAGTCGCGCTTGGCCAGCGCCGTGTCGACCGTGGCCTCGGACGTGACGTTCTTGACCAAAAGGTCCGCCTGCCGCTTGTAGGAGACGTCGGCCTCCTTGAGGATCGCTTCCGCGCTCGCCTGGTCCGCCAGCTCCACCGAGATGTCGAGCTGCACGAGCTTGCCGCCCTTCTCCACGTCCTGGTCGCTCTCGAAGCCGAGCCCGGTGACGATGCCCGCGACCTGCGGCGCGACGTCGACGCCCTGCGAGGCAATCAGCGTGCCGATAGCGGGTAGCCGCTCGATCCAGTCGTCGGTGCGCGCGGCCTCCGCCGTGATCGTCGACGGCGGCGGCTGCTGCTTTGACAGGAAGCCCTTGATCATCGCCGGCTTGAACTGCAGCTGGAACCAGGCAAGCCCGCCCAGGAAGGCGCCGATGATGACGACGGCTATGATGAAACGCTTGATCATCGCTGTCCCTGACGTGCACGGACGGTCGCGTCCGCGCATCCCCAAAAGTCCGGGAGTCTTATCGGAACGAGAGTGCGCCGTCAGCCTATTCTTCGGCGGCCGGACAGCGCTGCATCGGGTGGGAAAATTTATTTTCGCGCAGGCGCACGGCGGGTTGAAATTCGACCGGCGCGTCACCAACACGCACGCGAAAAGCGCGCGGCGCCGTTACCTTTTTGAACACCAGTATTGATGAGAGCTGAAGGTCGGGCCGGCGCGGCGCGCACACTGTAGCGAATTTGTTGGATTCGCCGGTGCGCCGCCGCGCCGGGCGCCGTGATACGCAAGACCAGACTCGCGGCGCATCCCGTCACTTAAGCGGAAAAGTGTTGCTACAAAGTGAGCGCGCGCGAGCTCACTCGCTGTCGACAGCGTCGCCCAGGAAGCGCTCCGTACGCGGTCGCAGGAGCCAGCCGATCAGCGGCAGCAGGAGCCGGTGCGGCAGCACGCGCAGCGCCGGCCACATGAGCTTGCTCAACAGGCCGGGCACGACCACGCGGAAGCCGAGCACGTAGCCGCGATAGGCGGAATTGGCGACGCGCCCGGGACTGAGCGAGAAAAGGACCTGGCGGTAGAACGACATCTCCGAGCCCATCGCCGCGTGAAAGCCGGTGTTGACCGGTCCGGGCGC
>CAXMLT010000266.1:0-1628 GCA_964194245.1 uncultured Hyphomicrobium sp. | reverse complement strand
GATGTGTATAAGAGACAGGACGTAAATAGTCCGATGAATAGGATTGGCGGGCGCGGCGCTCTGCGGCTGCCCCGCTTCAACGCTGCGGTAGGCGAGGTACTCCACGCCGTCGACCGTCGCCTTATCGAGGCATTGGAACTCACTCACGTCCTTGGGCGGATCGACGACCGCCTCGCGTACCTGCGCGATGATGGTCTGTGCGATCGCCGGCATCAGTTCTTCCCAGTTCGGGCCCTGCCGGCTCCAAGCGCGCGTGCCGACGAGAACGGTCTCGAGCGCCTGCTGGTTGGGCGCGACGATCGTCTGGCGCATGCGGTCAGGAGCGATGTATTCGACGGTGATCTCGACCGGGCCGGTCTCTCCCTTGAGCCCCGCCACCATGCGGAACGCGGGCGCCGAGCGCTGCTTGGCGAATGCCGCGGCGACGGCCTCCTTGCAGGGGGCGTCTGCGCTCAAGGCCGAGAGGGCGGACAGGCCAACAAGCAGCACGCAAACGACGGCACGACGCAACATCAAGTCCTCCAGTGCACGGCGGCCCGCACTATAGCCAAGCCGGTGCGCAACGGCAGCCCTGCCCGCGTTAATGTTTCGTAGGGTAAAGCGGCACCTCTCAGCGGCCCTTCCCCTTGCGCATCAGCGCAACGAAACGGTCGAAGAGGTAGTGGCTGTCCTGGGGTCCGGGCGAGGCCTCGGGGTGGTATTGAACCGAGAACACCGGCCTGTCCTTCACCTGGAGACCGCAGTTTGAGCCGTCGAACAGGGAGACGTGCGTCTCCTCGACGCCTGGGGGAAGCGTGTCGCGGTCGACCGTAAAGCCGTGGTTCATGGACGTGATCTCGACCTTCTTGGTCGTGAAGTCCTTCACCGGGTGGTTCGCGCCGTGGTGGCCCTGGTGCATCTTGCGCGTGCGTGCGCCGAGCGCGAGCGCCAGCATCTGGTGGCCGAGGCAGATGCCGAAAACGGGCAGCCCGGAGTCGACGAGCTTCTTGATCTCGGGGACGGCGTAGAGCCCGGTCGCGGCCGGATCGCCGGGGCCGTTCGACAGGAACACACCGTCGGGCTTGCGCTCGAGGATGTCCTCCGCCTGCGTCGTCGCCGGCACCACCGTCACCTTGCAGCCGGCGCTGGCGAGGCAGCGCAGGATGTTGCGCTTCAAGCCGTAGTCGACGGCGACAACGTGCAGGTCCGCGTTGGTCTGACGCGCGTACCCCTCGCCCCATACCCAAGCCATCTCGTCCCAGGTGTAGCTCTGGCCGCTCGTCACGTCGGGCACGAGGTCCATGCCGTCGAGGCCGGGCCACGCCTTCGCCTCGGCCTTGAGCTTTTCGATGTCGAAGATGCCGGAAGGTTCGTACGCGATGACGCCGTTCGGCATGCCCTGCTCGCGGATGCGGGCGGTCAGCGCGCGCGTGTCGACGCCGGTGATGGCGATGATGCCGCGCGCCTTCAGCCAGCGGTCGAGCTGCTCAGCCGCGCGATAATTCGAGGAGGCGGTGACGGGCGCGCGCAGCACGCAGCCGCGCACGCCGGAGCGGGCGGCGAGGTTGGAGGTCTCGGTGTCCTCCGTGTTGGTGCCGACGTTGCCGATGTGGGGAAAGGTGAAGGTGATGATCTGGCCGGCGTAGGAG
>CAXMLT010000265.1:0-2924 GCA_964194245.1 uncultured Hyphomicrobium sp. | reverse complement strand
GTCTTAGGCGACACCGTGCGAGCGGAACCAGGCAAGCATGCGCGCCCAGCCGTCCTTTGCCGGCCCTTCGCGGTAGCTTGGCCGGTAGTCGGCGTTGAAGGCGTGCGGCGTATCCGGGTAGATCACGAATTCGCAAATCTTACCCGCCGCTTGGCACGCGCTACGCATCTTCTCGACGGTGGCGACGGGGATGCCCGTGTCGGCGGCGCCATAGAGCCCAAGCACAGGTGCCATGAGGTCGCCCACGCGATCGATGGGGTGTTTCGGCGTGAGCGGGCCCGGATCGCCGACGAGCTTGCCGTACCAGGCGACGCCCGCTTTCACTGCCGGGTTGTGCTCGGCATAGAGCCATGTGATGCGCCCGCCCCAGCAGAAGCCGGTGACGCCGAGGCGCGCAGTGTCGGCGGAGCCGGACGCCTTGGCGCAGGCGACCGTCGAATCGAGGTCGTACAGGACCTGGGCGTCGGGCACTTTGGCGACGACCTTGCTGATAATCTCCTGGATGTCGGTCATTTCGGCGACGCTGCCCTGGCGCGCATAGAGCTCCGCCGCGATCGCCATGTAGCCCTCCTTGGCGAGCCGCCGGCAGATGTCCTTTATATGCTCGTGCACACCGAAGATCTCCTGGACGACGAGGATGAGCGGGAACGGGCCGCCTTTCGCCGGCATGGCACGGTAGGCTGGTATCTCGCCGTCCTGGACGGGGATCTTGACCTCGCCTGCGGTAAGGCCATTGCTGTCGGTCGTGATCGCCGTCTGCGCGCACACCGGCTGCACCGCGGCGGCAAAGCCGACCGCAAGGCTCGTGGCGAGCATTTGGCGGCGATCGAGGTTGCGCTTTGCCGACAGGCTGCTGAGATCGCTCTCGAAATTCTGCATCGATTTTTCCTCGCCGGTAGCCGACCCTCGTCGGGGGCGCCTATGACATAGGTCTTGCGATCGCGTAATCCCAATTCTGCCGCGCTCGTTCCCGATGGTCTTTTGTCACGGGAACGCAGATCGGGCCCTCGCTGTTGAAGGGGAAGCAGGCGAGCATGGCGTCCACCGACAAGACATTGAGCAATCTGTCGGCGTGGATCAGCCTCGCCGTGCTGGCCGGCCTCGTGGTCATTCCCCTCTTCTTTACGCACCAGGACGCGCCGCCGGCGCCATCCCCGCCGCGTGCCAAGCCGCCTCCTTCCGTCAACGCTCCGTCGCCGCCGTCCCCGTCGCCGAGTGCGGAAGTGCCCGCGGCAGGTGCCCCAAAGGTCGAGCCCGGCGTCATCGCTCCGTCGCCGAACGCCCCGACGGCGAACGCTCCGGGTGCGGCCACTCCGGCGGCGCCGCCCCCCGAAACATGGAGCGACTCCGAGCAGGTCGCGGGCCTGCGCGACTGCCTGCGCCTGCTGGCGCCGCTCGCGCTCGAGGTCGATCTCGACACGCCGATGCGGCACGGCCCTTGCGGGACGCCCGCGCCGCTGCTCTTACGCAGCGTCGGCGATGGCGAAAAGGTCGTGTTCGAGCCCGCGCCAGAGATGAACTGCCGACTCGCCGCTGGTGTTGCGCGCTGGGTGGAGACCGTGCTTCAGCCGACGGCCAAGGAGATCCTGAAGTCGCGCATCGTGAAGATCATCGGCGCTTCGTCGTACGCGTGCCGCAACATCTACAACAGTCCCAACCTGCCCTTGAGCGAGCACGCGACCGGTAATGCCGTCGACGTGGCCGGCTTTGTCACTGCGGACGGCCATACCATCACTGTGAAGCACGGGTGGGGGGCAACCGAGCGAGATATCGCGGCGGCGAAGAAGAAGGCGGCGGAGGTCGCCGCCAAGGCCGCCAAGAAGGGCGATGCATCTGATACACCGCCGGCCGCCAGGGCCGAGCAGCCGGGAGAGGACGCAAAGAAGGCGGCGGCCGCGAAGGAGAAGGTCAACCTGCATAGGGCCGGGCTGAAGCCGGTTGCCGAGGCGAGCGCCGCCACGCTTCCTCCTACGACGGTCGTTGCCTCCACGACGACCGAGGCCACCTTCCTGAAGCGGCTGCACCACGGCGCGTGCAGCGTATTCGGCACCGTGCTCGGCCCCGAAGCCAACGAGGCGCACCGCGACCACTTCCACCTGGACATGAAGGAGCGCAAAGGCGCCAGCATTTGCCACTGAGGTGGGCTCCGGAAAACACAGGCGCCGACTGAGCTTGGCAATTATCTGCGGTATCGCGAAACCCGCACAGGTACACCATTGACGGACTGTCGGCCGGATGGTGTACCAAGGGGCGATGGACCAAGCTACCGCCACGCGTCCCATGCCCATGAGTTTGCCCAACGTATTGACGTATGGGCGCATTCTGGCCGTGCCGGGGTTGGTCGCTTGCCTGTTCTTCCTGCAGGGTGACGTAGCGCGCTGGTCGGCCTTCACGCTGTTCGTGCTGGCGGGCGTGACCGACTGGCTCGACGGCTACCTCGCGCGCGCCTGGGAGCAGCAGTCGACGCTCGGACGCATGCTCGATCCCATCGCCGACAAGCTCCTCGTCGGCGCCGTGCTGATGATGCTCGTCCACGACAACACCATTACGGGCTGGTCGATTTGGGCGGCGATCATCATCCTCGTGCGCGAGATCCTCGTCTCGGGCCTGCGCGAGTTCCTGGCCGAGCTCAACGTCAAGGTCCACGTGACGCAGCTCGCCAAATGGAAGACGACGATGCAGATGATCGCGCTCGCGGTGCTGCTTGCGGGCCCCGCGGCGGAGAAGATCATCCCCGGCATCACGGCCGCTGGCCTCGTCATCCTATGGATCGCTGCGCTCCTTACGCTTTGGACCGGCTATGACTATCTCAAGGCCGGAGTGGTCCATGCCATGGAGCGCTAGGCGCACATGAGCGACGCTGGAACGAGGCGCGTGAAGCTTCTCTACTTCGCCTGGGTGCGGGAAAAAATCGGCAGCGGCTC
>CAXMLT010000264.1:0-9744 GCA_964194245.1 uncultured Hyphomicrobium sp. | reverse complement strand
GTATAGAGAAAGCCGTCGAGCGGGCCAGGAGCCTCGCGGCCCTTGACGCCACGGTCGGTGAGATCGAAGGCGTTGGAGGTGAGATCGAGGAAGGCGTATTCGCCGCCCGTGCTCTCCGCCACGAGCAGCGCCGGGCGCAGGCCGCCTTCGCCGCGCGCGAGCGCGGAGTCGAACTTGGCGTAGCCGCTGGCGTCCGACTGCGCGGTGCCGAGCACCTCGTTGTTGCGCGCAATCAGCTTGACCTTGATGCCCGAGGTCGGCGTCGCGTCGGCGAGCGAGCGCACGAAGGCGTGCACGCCATCATCGCCGGAGAAGGCGGTGAGGCCAAGGTCGGAGACGATGAACCACTGCGTGGCCTCGGCGTTGTACTCCTCCTTCGACTTCTGGGTCGGCTTGGCGATGACGACGTAGACGCCGGGCTTCAGCGTACCGACGGCATCGGTGACGGGGAGCGCGGTCGTGACCTCCTCATTGAGCTTCTGGGGCACGTCCATCTCGCCGGTGTAGACCTTCTCGCCCGTGCGCGACTTGATGGTCTCGATCTCGTAGCTGGAGAGCTGGCGCTGGAAGTCGCCGCTGTCGAGCGTGCCGATGAGGTTGCGGTCGCCGATGCGATAGACCTCGACCTCGACCTTCGCGGTGTTGACGGTGACGACGGGGATGCCCTGCTGGCCGCGGCTCGGCAGCACGTAGCTCTTGCCCGAGAAGCGCACGAACGGCTTGCGGTCGGGCACATAGACGGCGATTTCGATGCTCTTCTGCAGGTTCTCCTCGATGTCGGAGGGAAGCCCGGCGCGGAGCTGAATCTGATAACGCTCGCCGTGCGCAAGACCGTCAATGCAGAGCTGCTCGCCCTCGACCGAGACGCCTTGCGGGTCCTTGCCGTCGACCGAGACGAACTTCGCGAAATCGACCTGCTCGTGCGACAGGGTCTCGGAGAACTGCAGGCAGAGACGCGGAGTGGCGGCCTCCGACTCGGCCTTGTAGTCGACCATGCGGAAGCCGTGCTCGGTGCGCAGCTTCTCGTAGGTCGCGCGCACCTTGCTGTTGTCGGCGAGCACGAGGCTGGTCTTCAGCGCATCGATGGCGGGACGCCAGAACGAGCGGCGCTCGAGCGCATCGCCCAGCACGGCGAGCGCGCGCGCCTTGTGGCCGTCATCCTGTGCACGCTGGTAGGCGATGTAAGCCGCGCCCGAGGCATTCACCGGCAGGTCGTAGCGCTCGTTGCCCTTGTCGGGGTCGACCTTGATGGCGAGCAGCGCACGCGCGAGCCCGATCCACGAATCGACGTCCTGGCTGTCGGAGACGACGGCCGCTGCGAAGTTGCGCGAGGCTGCGCGCGGATCGGATCCGAGCACTTTCTCCCCCGTCTGACGCAGCTCCGTCGCCTTGGTGCCTGCGGCTTTCCAGTTGGCCTTGAGGTAGGCCTCGTAGCGCTCGCCATCCTTGGCGACGCCTGCATGCGCGAAGGGGTGTGGCTGCGCGGCGTCCTGCGCGGATGCCGAAGCTATCGGGAGAACGAACACGAGTGCGAGGAGAGCGTGCGCGAGGAACCGCATAGGGGCCACCTTTGAAAGGTCGATGCCGGGGACAGTCTGCCGGCATTATCGGAGTCGCCGATGTCGCGGTGAAGGCCATCGGAGCCCAACGGGCTAACAGCGGCGATAACCAGGTAAGTATCGCGGCTTTCCGCTCGTTGCGGCCTTATTTGGCGGGTTGGGAGAATTGATGGTGGGACAAAAGGTAAAGAGGCCGGTCGCTGACCGGCCCCTTTCAAATGAAAGCGACGAATTGCGGCAAATGAGAACGAAACGATGCGCCTCGTTCTGAGCGGCTCGCTCCGGCGCTACTGGCGGCGCGGCGACTCGGGGTGGTCGAGCGCGCTTCCCGGCATCTCTGTCAGGCACGGGGCGAGCTTCGGAGGCAGCACGGGAACCGAGCGTACCGGTGCGGACGCGCGCCAGATCTTCTCGAACGAGCGGGCCGCATTCGTCGCGGTTTCCGCGCACCCTGCCGCAAAGCTCTCATAGGCGTCGCGCTTCGACGGCTCGCGGCGCATGCTGTCGCCGATCCAGGCGCGGTCGGGAGCGAGCACGAGCTGCTCGTGTGCGGACAGCAGGCGAGGGTCGCGGGCGATCCGGCACTCGCTCGGCAGCGCGAACGGCGCCGCCGCGACGGTCGCCGCACCTTGGCCGAGCTCGACTTCGCAGAAGACAGCGCGGATGCGGATGCCGGACCTGGCGAGGCTGCTGGCGTGGTCGCGCAAGGCAATGGCAACGGGACTTACGGGGGAACGTGCAATCAGGAGGTAGCCGCCGCCGGCGGCGTAGAGCCCGCGTCCGGTACGGGTATCGATGTCGCTTGCAATAAACGCACTCAGCTTCGCCACTTTCTCGCTAATGGACATTTCCAGGAGTCGCGAGGAAGTATCAGGCATGTCCGAGGTCCCCTTGTTGCCCGGGCGTGAATGGAAGTCGCCCGAGTCGTTGATCGTCTGCGCCATTAAGGTGTCATTTGGGTTAATCAAGTATTGCCGTCGCGCCTGTGCCGGCGGCTTGCTGCGGTGCATTTCGCGGCGCGCTACTCCACCATCCTGCGCAGGACGAGCGGCGGCTCGAAATCTGCGTTCTTGGTCGGCTGTGAATGGTCCTCAATGAGGGCCGTTTCGGTGGGTGATTCGCCGCCGAGATGGATCGTCTCGTGCGGAGACGCTGCACCATCGAGCTGAGGCGCGCTAGCCGGCTCCTCGGCTATGAGGGTCGCGCCCGTGAGCTTGGCGAGTGCCGCCGGCAGCGAAGCTTGGCTCACCGGAACCGTGAACGTCGCCGTCTCGCGCCGCAGCTCGACGCCTATGCTCGGGCCCGGCTTCAGCGTCGCGTCGTCGCTTCCGTTGAGCGCCGTCGTCAGCCGCCCGATCAGCGGATCTTGCGCTTTCGGAGCGGCGACCGCGGCACGCGGGGACGGAAACGGCACCACGATGACCTCGGTCGGCGGCTCGGCCGGCTTGCGGTCGCTGTCGACAGGTCCGGTGTTGCCGTTGGCGGCCTCTGCGACGACCGTGATCTCGCTATCCTCGTCGTCGATGGGATCGAAGTTCGCGAACTCGGCCTGCGCCTGGTTGGCGTAGGTGCCGAACTGGCTGCGGTAGTGGCCGTTTGGCCGCGGGGCTGCCGCACCGAGCGAGCCCGCCGGCCGCAGCTCGCCGCCGGTTGGACGCAGGTCGGCCGCTGCGGCACCGTTTGCCGCCGAACGGCGCGGTGCGCGCGGGCTGCCGTCCAGGTTCGGGCGCTCAGCCGGCCGGTAGGCGAAGGTGCCATTGTGACCGCGGTCGTGCGTGGACGGTGCCGTCTCATCGAGACCCGGTAGCCTGGTCTCGGCGGCAACATCCTGCGCCGCCATGCGTGCCTGCTCGCGCGCAAGGTCGGCATAGAAATCGTCGGTCTCGCGTGAGCGCCCGGTTGGCTCCTCGCGCACCTCCGTCACCGGAGGATTGCGCCGCCGCTCCGCCTCGATGCGGCTCGCGGCTCCCATGACGGCGCCGAGGATCAGCTCCGGCCACGCGCCGCTCTTGAACGCATAGATGCGGAACGCCGGTTGCTCATCCTGCGCGCGATCGGTGACGAACAGCGATTTCAACCCACGCCAGGCGCGCGGCATCGGCGCCAGCTGCTGGTCGCGGTAGCACTCGATGAACTTGCTGCCCTGGCGGCGCAGCTTGCGGCGCGCAACGAGCGATGGCGCGAGCTTCCACGGCCGCGCGAGCACGCCCTGGCCCTCGAGCGCGTAGCACAGGTTAGTCAATGCCTGCGCGTCGCGGCGCAGTCGCTCGCGCTCGGGGTGGCCGCGCGGCGCGTTGAGCGGCACGGCGACGTAGTAGGTGCCGCCCGATTCGAAGATCACCTCGCGGAACACATCGAACGTGCGCCGCATCTCCTCGTGGTCGTGGATTTCGCTGAAGCGGGAGAGGATCGGGAACACGGGCCCGCGCTCGGCCTCGATCATGCGTTGGCGGGTCGCCACGAAGCGGTTCATCGGACGCCCTATGGACACCAGCAGCAGGCACAGGTCGACGAATACGGCGACGCCGAGAGGGATGTAGTCGCGCTTCGACAGGCCCGCGGCCTGGTCGTTGAGCGCGTGCACGGCGGAGGGGTTCTCGATCGACTGTACCGCCTTCTGCTGCAGCTCGCGCAGCTCGTCGGCCGATGGGGGCAGCTTGAAGGACAGGAGGCCGTAGAAGGTTGCGGTCAGCCGGCGGAAGGCTTCGATGGTCGCTTCCGAGCCCTCCACCGCGGCGATCTCCGGCTTCTCCAGGTTGGGGAGCTGGTCGATGGCAGCGACGACGCCGCGCAGTGCGACCTGCAACTGCGGGTCGGGGCACGCGATCGTGCCGCCGTGGGTGTCGGCGAGCGTCGTACGTCCGGCGCGGTCGGCGAGGTCGGCGCGGATCTGTCTGAGCTGCGGATCGGTGCGGAAGGCGTTGAAGCCGGTCACGGTAAGGTCGAGCTTGCGGCCGAGCGCGCGCATGAACTCGTTGCGGGTGCCGCTCTTGGCGTCAATGATCGCCGGGTCGTCGGCAAGGATCTTGGCGAGCTCGGTATCGAGCGCCGCCATGTCGCCCTTCACCGCGGTGACGCGCGCCTTGACGAAGTCGGAGGCGAATGTGAAGCGGGCGGCGTCCTCGTCGCGCATCTTGCGGCGGGGACCGTCGCCGGGCGAGCTGTTGGGACAGGACGTGCCCTTGTTGCGCTCAATCTCGGCCTTCTCGGTGGAAATCGCCGAGAGCTGCAGGAGCGTCGCCTGGAACTGCTCGAGCCGCGTCGAGGCGCCGTGCAGCGAGGATTGCACCTGGCCGACGGCGCTTTCGGCGGAGCGCGATGCTTCCGCGCGGCTCTCCAGCACTTTCCAATAGAAGCCGAAGCCGAACCCGACGGAGATGATGGTCAGGAAGATGTAGCCGCCGACATAGGTCAGCCTAGTGAACCAGTCGATGGGCGAGAACATCTGGTCGAGCAGCCACACGACCATCGTCATCAGCATCGCGACTGAGAAGCCAATGATGATTTTGTGGAGGAGTGGCAGGTCGCCCATGTTCGACTTGATGAGCTCGAGCATGCCGACGTAGGTCGCGACCCACGACAGTGCAGCTAGGCCACCGATGAGGAATAGCTTCTTCCAGTCGCGCTGCGGCTTTTCGGGCTCGGACCAGTCGTCGGCCCAATCCCCCGCTGCGCTCAATCTGTCCTTGGTACGCGTCCGCGACGTGCCCGACCTCAACGCCATGGTGCCCTGCTCAACTTCTCGCGGCAAAGCAGGTTCGTCGAGCCGGCACGATGAACGTGCGGGACCGCTTCCCCCACCGAATGCGCGAAACGCCTCTTCTCGCTTTCAGTGTCGTCCGTCAGCCCCGGTTTTTTTAGTGATCCGCTTCCGTAGGTAAGCGCGGTTTTTGTCGCCAGTGCGGCGCAGCGATGGCGGAAGCCGGCTTGTGCGCAGCTCAGTTCGGATTGACGTCGCGGCGCACGTCCTCTTCCGCGGTGCGCGTGCGCGACGGTAGCGAGGCTGCGGCGGGCACACGGGCTGCCGGCGACAGCAGGTCGGGCCGCGCATGCGATTTCGCGTCGGCTTCGAGATCGATGAGCAATGTCTCGAGCAGCGGCGCGGCGAGCTGGGCGGAGTGCAGGTTGTGTGCCCACGGGTCGCGCGCCGAGCCCGTGCCGACAACAACGACGTAGGAGTAGGCGGCGCCGTTGCCGAACTGGAGGCCGCCCGCGATCCAGGCGTCGACCGTGGCATCGGGATCGTTCGTGACTTGCGTGCCGGTCTTGGCGAAATGCAGCCGCAAGCCGGGATGGCGCGAGGCGCACCATGCCGACAGGCTCTTCAGCGTGCCGGTCGGCTTGCCGCCGGTCTGGTAGCACAGCGGCGCCTGCAGCAGCGCGCGCAGCAGCGGCCGCCCGCCGCGGCGGATCAGCTTGTCGGGGACGATGCGGCCCGCGTCGGGTTGGGCGGCGGCGCTCGCGGCATCCACGTAGTCATAGTTCTTGATCAGCGACGGCGTCTTGATGCCGGAGGCGCCGCGGCCAATCAGGCTCGCCAATACTACTCCGGCGGTGCGGTGCACCCGGCGCGGAGAGGCCGCAACGAGCCCGAGCACGACCGCGGTGGAGGGCGGCGTCTGCGCGCCGGTAGCGTCCGGCGGGGGCATGGCGTAGCCGAGCGCGTCGATGATCTTGCGAATGCGCGCCTGGCCGACCTGGGCGGTGCGGTTCATGAGCGGATCGTTGAGCGAGCAGGCGAACGTCACGATCGCCCTGCGTCCGCGCCGCTCGTTGCCATGCCCGCAGTCCTCCAGCCCCTTCGCCGGCGCCTGCGTGTCGAGGTAGAGCGTCTGCGCGGTATCGCGCATGGTGTTGGCGATACCGATGGCCGCGAGGATCTTGCCGGTCGATGCGACCATGCGGCTTTCGCGGCTCGAGTCGTAGAAACCGGTCGCGGAATTGCGCGCGAACGGCGAGCCGAAATAGGACGCCGTCTCGCCCTGCTCGTAGTAGCGCACGATTTCGCTCTCGGCGTTGGCGGCGACGACAATGACGTTGGGGCTTTTGCGCTCGGGCGAGACCTTGGCCGGGTCGAGCGTGTAGCCGGCGTCGATCTTTCCGGCGAACTGCGTATCGAGCTCGGCGAGGCGAGCCTCCTCCTTGCGACCGAAGGCGAGGTTCTCGCCGGCTTCGAAGGTCGTGGTCACGCCGCGCACGTGGTCGCGCCAGCCGAAGCCGTAGACCTGCTTCATCTCCTCGCGCACGCCGTAGCGCGCGCCCTGCATCAACGCATTGGCGCGGATGACCGGGTTGGCCTGCGCGCGCTGCGCCAAGGCCGGCTCGTAGCGGTCGAGCGCCTGCTGCAGCTTGGGCTTGATCTTGGGGTCGGGCGGGCCTCCAGCCATGGCTATGAGGTCGAACACCACCTGCTTCTGCTCGGCCTCATCCGTGATGAACTTCTGCGCGCACGAGCGGGCGCGCACTTCCGTCAGGTAGCGCCAACGGTCTAACCGCACCTCGTTCAGCCGCTCGCTGCCCTGCAGGAGGATGATCGGGCGGTTGACGGCGGAGGCGAGCACGAACTGCTCGGCGACTGTAAGGTCCTTCGCCTCCTTGCCGAAGACGATGCGGCTCGTCACCTCGATGCCGTGTAGCGGCGAGCCGCCCGTACGCTGCGCGAGCCACAGATGATCCGCGGCCCACTGCTTCAGCTTGGTATCGCCGCCAAGGGTCAGCTCGCGGTAGATGACGGGCGCGAGCCACCATTCGCCGAATTTGCGCTTGAGCTTTGTGAGCGCACCTTCGTCTGCGTGCGGCGGCGTCTGGTAGATGACGCGGACGAACTGCATGGCGAGCGTCGAGCCGCCGATGCCGAGCACCGGGTGCCGCGCCAGAATCGAGCGGCGCAGTGTGGAGAGCGGGATCTTCAGGACGCCGGCGAGGTCGATGCCGAACGGGTTGAGCGGTCCGCCGAGGTTGCGGTCCTCCAGATAGACGAGGCACTGCCAGTACTGCTCCGGCACCTCGCGCACGGGGATCGACTTGTGGTCGGGGTTCGCGGTGTAGTCGCCGACGTCGATCGCCTCGGCCGTGTAGTTGATGTCGCGCAGGCTATCGAGACGCGGGTCGAAGGTGCCGACGAAGTTGCCGCGCGCGTCGTAGATGGCGGTGGCGAGCCAGCGCTCGGCGTCGTAGTGCAGCTTCTCGCCCAGCGTGTAATGGCCGACGAGGGCTCGCAGCGGCGCCACCGCATAGACGAGGGTCAGCGCGAAAAGGATGTAGACCGTGGCCGCGCTGGCGACATAGCGGAGCGGCCCCAGCCGGGGGTTGAAGGCAATGCGGTCGAGCACGACGCGCAGGATGCGGAACGGCAGGAGCAGCAACAGCTCAAGCGCGCGCGTCAGCACACGAATTACGGCTAGCATATCGGCCGCGAAGGCTAGGAATGGCGGCGCGCGAGCGCCCGCATGGCCAATGCCCTAGTCAGCCTTTATGGCGGATTTGGCCCTACGGCGCTCGACGGCAAGTGCCTAAGAGACCCGCTCGTCCGTCACAAAGTGTGCAACAGGACGAACAACCCCACGCCGATCGCTGGTCCTAGCAACGTGGCTAGGACCACCATCACGAATGACTTCGCAACCATAACACACCCCGCACTAACGCCGCTCAATTGCGCTGTTCGGCACCCCCTAAGAAGCCAATCGGCGCAGCCACCGCCGAAACCCCTCTAAAATTTCGGCGACAAATGAATTTACATCAGAAAAAAGAAGTTGACACTCACTCTTCATGACTGAACAGCAATTTAGGTTCGCGGGTGCGAAGCGGTGTGAGCTTCGAGTGCGCACCCGGTTAAACTCCGAGATGCGAAAAAGCGAAATCGCTGAGCGCGTTAGGAAAAACTCTATAGGAGTTGGGTGAGCTGCCTCGGCGCGCACGAGCGCCGCTTCTATTGCTGGAGCAACCTGTTAGCGCGTGGCGCGCACGCATCACTTTCGGGTTGACGGCAAGTCAAAAAGCTTGAGCTGGCGCTCGTCCTGACCCTTCGTCTCGCGTGCGAGCTGCTCAATGCGGTCGAACGGCACCTGTTCGGCCAGGATGAGCGAGCGCTGAGCCTTCATGGGGCGCACGAGGCCTTCCTGGACAAGGTGGAACTCGCCGACCGTCTGGCCCGGCAGAACGGCTGCCGGCTCGAGGCCGGACTCGCTCTGGAATGCCGCCTTCAGCTTACGCAACGCCGTGTCCTCGCGCACACGGCCGATGAACCAGCTCGTGATCTGGTCGCGGCTCTTGTAGTCGAGGTCGCCCGGCGACTGGGTGGCCAGCATCATACCGAGGCCGGCGGAACGGGCGCGCTTCAGCAGGCTCTGCAGGGGCTCCGCTGTCGCCGGCTTGGCGTTCGCGGGGATGTAAAGATCGGCTTCGTCGAACATGACGACCGCCTGCAACTCGTCGTTCGGGTTGCGCTGGCAGAACCGCAGCGCTTCCGAGAGGAACTGCGAGACCCAGAACAGGATGTTCTCGTTGTCTCCGAGGAAGCCGGTGTAGATGATCGACAGCCGCGTGCGGCCCTCGCGCGCGTAGCGGCCGAGACCCAGCAGCGACTCCATGCGCAGCGATTCACCGCCCGCCTCGAACAGGGCAGAGTTGCGGTGACGCAAGCTGTCGAGCTGGGCGACAAGGTCGCGGCGCAGCTTGCCGGAGGGGTCCATGCGCTGGGTGAGATCAGAAAGCTCCGGGTCCTCGTCCTCGAGCAACGCGATGAGGTCGGAGAGAGTCACCTCGCGGCTGTGGCGCGAGCCGAGGATGCGGAGCGCGACAGACAGCGTGCCGGACTGTTTCTGGTGCGTCGCCGAGTTCTTGAGGTGCAGCATCTCGCCGAGCGCCGCAGAAGAGAGATTGGCCAAGAGCTGCTGCTCATGCTCGGGCAGCTCGTTGATGCCGTTGGGCAGCAGCGTGATTGAGATCGGACGGCCGGAAGAGCGGCCCGGCGTGAATACGGCCACGTCGATCGCGTCGGCGAGCTTCTCGCGCTCGCCGCGACGTTCAGAGAATTCCTCGGTGTTCTCGCGCCAGACGTCCGGGTTGGCGTAGCTGCACAGATCGCCCTTGCGGTCGATGAGCACGGCGGGGATGCCGCGTAGCAGAAGCTGCTCGATGAGGCACAGGGCGAGGGTGGTCTTGCCGGAGCCCGAGCCGCCGAGCA
>CAXMLT010000263.1:0-1565 GCA_964194245.1 uncultured Hyphomicrobium sp. | reverse complement strand
AACAACGCCAAGGTCATCCGCGAGGGTGCGGCGCGCGTGGCGGCGTTCCACACCCAATTGAATAACGCTGCTAAGCCCTGAGGCGACGGCCACAAGACCGTCTCGACCGCATCTGGCCCTTCTCAGTCATTCCAGCCCGCGCTCCAAAACGTCAGGACTCAGTGGTGAAGCCGACGTGCATCGGACAATGCTCGACATCGTGGTCCAGCGGAGAAGACCACAGTCTCTCAACGCGCGTCCAAGATAGGGCCGAAGAGTGCCGAGCACGGCTCGCCGGTCTGATCGTTGTCATTCAGAATTGCGACGTATCTCAGGGTATCGGGTTTGGACCCGAATGCAGTTTCGTAGTCCCGAACGACGTTGCGGGTTTCGCTTTGCCAAGTGCCGATGGCGCGCGGTCCATGAAGTTGGATGTAACGAAGGCTGGCAAAACGCGCGGAGTTAAAGACCGTGCCGTCCGCTACGGGTGTGGCCGACCAGACATAGGCGAGGGTGGGAACTTCCCGGTTTATGAAAGACGGTTCGCCGAAGATGAAGAAGATCGTGGCGCCGGAATCCTCTCTCGCAAGGCTTCGCAAATCCGCCGAAGTCTGCAACGCATCGACCCGCCAGGTCCATTGCACATTTGTCAGCGAGCGGCCGTCGACGTCCATTTTCGTGTACAGACCCGAGGACAAGCGTTGCGGCGTGCTGCGCAGGAACGTACCGCGCGGCGTGCGCTCGACCGCGAAGAGATTGTGGCCGACGAAGTCCATCCGATCGGCGGTCTCAAGGATGGTTGTCGGATCGACCAGGACACGACCGATCGTCGCGCGTGCCGGTGGAAGGAAGCAGAAATGCATCAGCAGGCAGACCAGCGCAGCCAAGCTCACCTTGGGACTAGCTAGCTGTTGCATCGTTCGGTGAGCCTTGAGGCATTCTCTGACGATCTGCACGAATCTTGTCGGCGCCGTTGCCGATTGATGATACCGAGCCGTTTTAGTCAATCGGCCGGTGTCGGAACGGTCGTTCTGTACCGTGGTCACACACTCAAGATTCCGTGGAGATTTCAGCATGATCCTTCCACCATTGTCACGCAGGCTGGTAGCCGAGTTTCTTGGCACGGTCGTGCTGCTCGCGACGGTTGTGGGATCTGGCATCATGGCGCAGCGCCTCGCCGGCGGCAATGACGCCCTGGCGCTTCTCGGCAACACGCTGCCGACGGGAGCGATCCTGGTCGTCCTCATCACAATGCTCGGTCCGATCTCTGGCGCCCACTTCAACCCGGCTGTGACCCTGACGTTCCTGCTGCGGCGCGAGCTTACTGCAGGCGAGGCCGGCGCATACGTGCTGGCGCAGGTGGCCGGCGCGCTAATCGGGACGCTCGCAGCCCACGGCATGTTCGAGCTGTCGCTGCTTCAGCTGTCGGTAAAAGCCCGCTCCGGCCCGGCCCAAGGTTTCGCCGAATGGGTGGCAACGTTCGGGCTTTGCCACTGTCGCGATGTCGGTAGGACTCTACATTACCGCCGCTTATTGGTTCACGGCTTCCACCTCGTTTGCCAATCCCGCCGTGACGCTGGCCCGCG
>CAXMLT010000262.1:0-1717 GCA_964194245.1 uncultured Hyphomicrobium sp. | reverse complement strand
GCTCGGAGATGTGTATAAAAGACAGCCGGGGGAGAGGGAGCCGATGGGCCGCGCGCTGGCCGAGCGGCTCGGCAACCGCAACTTGCGCCTCTACTGGACGAGTGATCTCGTCGGCGTCGAGCTCGGCGGCGCCTTGAAGAACGTACTGGCGATCGCAGCCGGCATCGTCGACGGCAAGGGGCTCGGCGCTAGCGCTCATGCCGCACTCGTCACGCGCGGCTTTTCCGAGCTGCGCCGCTTCGGCGAGGCGCTCGGCGCGCGGCCGGAGACGCTCATCGGGCTCTCCGGACTCGGCGACCTCATTCTCACGTGCGGCAGCCCACAGTCGCGGAACATGTCGCTGGGGCGCGCGCTTGGCCAGGGCCAAACGCTGGCGCAGGCGCTGGGCGGACGCACCGCCGTGACGGAGGGCGTCTATACCGCGGTCGCCGTGCGCCGCATCGCGGCCGAGAAGGGCATCGAGATGCCAATCTGCTCGGCCGTGTGCGATATCGTCGAGGGTCGGCTCTCCGTCGCCGACGCCATCGGCCAGCTCATGCAGCGCCCGCTGAAGCACGAGGACTGATGGGTCTCAAGACTTTAGGCGCCAGACCTTGAGCGGCGTGGGTGCTTCCAGCGGCACCGGTTCGAGAAACTCGGGCGGCTTGCCGGAAAAGAGCAGCGTCTGCAGCGCATCCGCCGGTGCTTTGCCCTCGGCGTTCGTGGAGCTGAGTCCTGCGCAGGTGATGACGTAGCGCACGCCGTCGGCGCGCAGGCGCCGCTCGGCCTCCTCGGGCGCGGCATGGAGGATGCGGCTCGCCTCGAGGATCGGCTTGCCGAGGCGATGATACGGGGCCGAAAGTACGTCGAGCTTCGACAGCGCGACGATGTAGGGACCGAGGTTCACGTCAGCCACGGCAAGCCCGGCGGGAAGTTGCGCCAGCGCCGACACGGCGGCCGTCGACTGGCAATCCTGCACGGGTTTAAGCGCCTCCTTCATGCGCGTCGCCGACGGCGCCGACAGCCGCAGGAGCAGCCACCCTGCAATGACGACGAGCACGAGCGTCGTGGCCAATGTGATGAGCGTTCGCCGGCGGCTCGCGGGCGCCTTGGCCGACTGCGGTGGCAGCGCGAGCCCGATGGCGAGTAGCGGCACAGGGAGGAACGTGGCGTAGGGCAAGAGCTTGATCTGCCAGAACGCCAAGGGGAGCGCGATGAGCAGCGCCAGCACGTGGAAGCGCACGGTGTCGCCGGGCTCGGTGCGCATCTCCTTCAGGCCGCAGTAGAGACCGGCCGCGAAATAGGCAAACGCCATCTCGCCGAGCGTGGGTAGCTGCGACCCCAGCGAGAAGATGTTTTGCGTCTCCGAGACGTTGCCGAGCCACACGGGGAACAGCGCGGGGTCGACCTCGCCGAACGGCCCGGCGAGGCATGCGGGTTGAGCGGCGGCATAGACGGAAAGCCCGACCCCGCCAGTCAGCGCGAACAGCACCAGCTTGGCCAGCAGTGAGAGTCGATCCTCCATCGCCGCCACAACCGAGACGCCGACGGCGCCGCAGGCCGCGAGCAGCACGAGGTTCATGGACAGCACATCGCAATGGCTCGTGAGCATGCTCTCGGGTGCGGTGGTGATCGCGAGCGCCACGGCGAGGGTGGCGGCGAAGGCGACGGCGGCGCGCGAAGGGCCGAGCAGACTGCGATGCGGCAGGAGGGCGTAGAGAGCAGCGGCTGCGAGGCT